>DUVT01000062.1 GCA_012840905.1 Acholeplasmataceae bacterium | reverse complement strand
CCTTTTTTAAATCTTCTAAACTTGAAATTATTACATCTACACTGTTAAAGTTCATATTTTCCTTTTCAAAATAATCAATTATATATCTTCCTTCCTTATCCCACTCTATATTTGTATTATAAATTAAATCTTCTTCTGCTATATAATTATTATTTAAAGTATTTGGAAGGGTAACTATGACATTTGCTTTTATTTTATTTATAGTTATTAAACTTATTAGAATAATAAATATTAAACTTAACTTTTTCATCCTTGTACCTCCACCAATATATTAGGTGGAAGTTTAATTTTTTTCGTTTAAAAAAACACAATAGATTAATAATCTATTGTGTCATTTTTTACTTTATTGTAATTTTCCAAGTCTAACTGTATCGCGAGCAATCATAATTTCTTCATCTGTAGGAATTACGAATGCTTTAACTTTAGAATCTTTAGTAGAAATATCTCTAATTCCTTTACCATTTTCATTTGCATCAGTATCTACTTCAACACCTAAAGCTTTAACTCTATTTAAAATTTCTTTTCTAGTATGAGCACTGTTTTCACCAATTCCAGCAGTGAAGACAATTGCATCTAGTCTACCTAAAGTTAGGAAGTATGCACCGATATAATCAGCAATGCGTTTATATTGTAAGTCAAGCGCAAGTTTTGCTCTTTCATTACCTTCATTCATTGCTTTTTCTAAATCTCTAGAGTCATTAGAAATGCCTGATACACCTAAGTAACCAGATTTTTTATTTAAAATATCGATTACTTCTGAAGCTGTAAGGTTTTCTGTTCTACACATCATTTCAATAATTGCTGGGTCAATGTCACCACTTCTAGTTCCCATTGGAATACCTTCAAGTGGAGTAAGTCCCATTGATGTATCAACACATTTACCTTCTTTTATGGCAGCAATTGAAGCTCCATTACCAATATGACATGTAATTAAGTTTACTTCTTCAGGTTTTTTACCTAAAACTTCTGCAGCTTTTAGGGAAACATATTTATGACTTGTTCCATGGAATCCGTATTTACGAATCTTATATTTTTCAAACCACTCATATGGAAGAGCATACATATACGCTTCTTTTTCCATTGTTTGATGGAATGATGTATCAAACACTGCAACATGAGGAACATTTGGTAAAACTTTCATAAATGCATTTATTCCTGTTAAGTTTGCAGGGTTATGAAGTGGTGCTAAAGAACTCATTTCATCAATTTTATCAATTACTTCTTGATCGATTAAAGCTGAGTCTTTAAAATATGATCCACCTTGAACTACACGGTGACCTACACCATTAATTTCATTTAAATCCTTTACGATTCCTTTATCAACCAAGTCATCTAGTAATACTTTTACAGCTACAGCATGGTCTTTGATTGGTAGTACTTGTTTTACTTTTTCGCCATTTACTTTGATAGTGTAATAAGCGTCTTCTTTTCCTATCCTTTCTACAACACCTTCTGTAATTACAAATTCATTTGGCATTTCATATAATTTAAATTTCAGTGATGAGCTTCCTGCGTTTACTGCCATAATCTTAAGCATATTCTTAATCCTCCTTAATTTTCTCAATCATTAATTTTATTTTCTTTGTTGCTTCTACAACTAATTCTTTCTTTACCCCTTTAATATCTACAGCGAGTATTTCCCTTATATTTTTAGATTTTTTACCAATTATTATACTTTTACCAACTTCTTTATTTTTTACTATTTCAGTAGGTAACATCACAATACCTGCGATATAAGCATATTCGTTTAAGTGTTTATTAAATAGTAAGAAGTCTTTATTTTTAAAAAAATCATTATCTACCAAATAAATAAAATATCCATTATCAAGGATATTTTCAATTCTTGAAGTAATAACTAAGTAAGGAAAATACCTTTCATTTTCGTTATATAATTTATTATCTAAATTTAAGCTATCATCAAGATAAAACGATCTTAGTTCACCAACTACAAGATCAACTACATCTAACACTTTTCCAAGTAAACTTTGATAATAGATTTTAATTGGGGTTTGTTGCAAGGACATAAATGCACTTGCATATTTTAGTAATAATTCATCTTCTTCAATTCCAATTAAATTTGCATTTCCTGGATAGTTGTTATTTATTGCTGCTAGTAAATTTGCTGTTCCTAAATTAGTATCCATAATACTAATATTTCCAGAAAATAAATTATTTACAATCATTACATATAAATAATTAATAAAATCAGGTAGCATTACAGTTGGTGGATAGTTATTATGTTTTAAGCCCTTTACAGTATAAAGTTCTAATGCTAATCTTATTTCTTCATTTAGAAAACTTCCTTCTAAAAAAGGCTTATAAATAAATTCTAAATTTTTGATTACTTCATCACTTAATATAGTATGATATTCATCATAATTTAAATTATTATTAATTTCAGTTAAAGCACTTAAATAATCTAGTTTTAAATTATCATAATAAATATGAGCTGCTTTATCGAGAATATCATAAATCAAATCTACATTTTTCATCTTTCCACCTTTTCAAATTCTACATTCACTTCATTTCCGTCGACTTTTATAATAGCGTAGGTTCGTCCATCTCTTGTTCTAGGTAAGGAAACACTTCCCGGACATACAATATGAACCCCATTATAAAAACTATAATGTGGCATATGTGTATGCCCATGGATAATCATATTGCAGTGAGCTTGGACTGCTCTTTGATGCAAAGCTTCAAGAGATAATAAAGCTCTGTCCCCATGAAATAAAAAAATTTTCAAGTCGCCCGCCTCAACTATTCTAAATCGTGTATCTATTTTATAATCACAATTACCTTTTACTGTAAGAAAGGGTTCGATTTCTTCTTCATAACATTCACTATCCCCTGCATCTAAATAGTAGTCTGCTTTAGGATATTTTTCATAAACTCTTTTCAAAATGTCTTTTTTTCCGTGCGAGTCGCTTGTAACAATTATTACCATATATTTAATTCACCTTTATAATTATAATATCACATAAGTGCCATTTTTTCAACAGTTTTTAAT
>DUVT01000061.1 GCA_012840905.1 Acholeplasmataceae bacterium | reverse complement strand
ATAGTTGCTGCAGTTGCTGATGGTGGAAGTGCTGTTGAGAATAATAGTGGACGACCTCGATGTAATAGCCACTCTTTAACTATTTTTTTACTTGCAACATAGCCACCAACAACTCCAATTGCTTTACTTAATGTTCCAATAATAAAGTCAACTTGGCCATGGAGATTAAAGTAATCAACAGTACCTCTTCCGCTTCTACCTAAAACTCCACTTCCGTGAGCATCATCAACATATGTTAAAGCATTATATTTTTTTGCCAGTTTTACAATCTCAGGTAACTTAGCAAGATCACCATCCATAGAGAATACACCATCTGTAATAATTAAAACATTATTATAATTATTTCTTTCAGATTTTAAGATTTCTTCTAAGTGGTCCATATCACTATGGCGATATATTTTTTTATCAGCTCTTGATAATCTAATCCCGTCAATAATACTCGCATGATTTAATTCATCACTAATGATTAAATCACCCTTTTGTACAATTGCTTGAATTGTACCCATATTACAATTAAATCCAGATTGGAAACAAGTAACTGCTTCTTCTTCTTTAAACTCAGCTAAAACTGTCTCTAACTCTTCAAGTAAATCTTGATTACCAACTATCGTTCTTACACTACCTGCACCAACTCCATACTTTTCTACGGCTTCGATTGCAGCTTTTTTAAGTCTTGGATGGTTGGCAAGTCCTAAATAGTTATTACTAGATAAGTTAATTACTTCTTTACCATTTAAATTAATCACTCCTTGGATAGGACCATAGTTAATAGGTAGTTTACGATAAACCTTATCATCTTTTAACTCTTGAACTAAATTTTCAAGATAATTTAAATTATTCATCTATTTCCTCCGGAAGTAAAATAATTTTTCCACATTCTCCACTGCCCATGATTTCTGCAGCTTTATTTATATCTCTTAAGTAAAACTTATGAGTAATTATTTTTTCTAAATTTAATTTTCCGCTTTCAATCAATTCTTTTACTTGATACCAAGTATCATATATTCTTCTTCCTGTAACCCCATAAATGCTAATACCTTTATAGATTACATCTTTTGATAAATCAATTTCGATATTTTCTGCTGGTAAGCCTAACATAGATATTCCCCCACCAGCTTTTATATACTTAAATGCTTTTTCTATTGCAACTTTATTTCCAGAAAACTCTCCTATTACATCAGCACCTCTACCATTAGTTTCTTCTAACACACGTATTACTACATCTTCATTAATTGGATCAATTACAACATCAGCACCTAATTCTTTTGCGAAGTTTCTACGATATTCTTTAACTTCAATTGCAATAACTTTTTTAGCACCTAAAGCCCTACTTACATCAACTGCCATTAAGCCAATTGGACCACAGCCTAAGATTACAACATCTTTACCCTTAATATCAAAGTGATTCATTGTATGGACTGCATTTCCAAGTGGTTCTTGTAAAGATAAAATTAAAGGATCAATATCTTTACTATTTACAAAGCAATTTGCTGCTGGCATTTTAATGTAATTAGCAAAACAACCATCTGTGTCAACACCAATAATTTTCGTATTTTCACAAATATGTCCTTCGCCCCTCAAACAAAATTCGCATTCATCACAAATAATATGTGTTTCTGCACTAACAATATCCCCAACCTTAACACGAGTTACATCACTTCCAACTTTAATAACTTCACCACTAAATTCATGCCCAACTACTAAAGGTAATTGAAGGCGATTTTTAGCCCAATTATCATATATATAAATATGATAATCCGTCCCACAAAATGAAGCAGTATTAATCTTAACTAATACTTCATCAGCTTTTAAATCAGTTGAAATTACTCTTTCTTGAAGGCTAAAACCTTTTTCCGGTTTATCCTTCACTACGACCTTCATTTTTAAGGTTTTTACATCACTACTTAATTTCATCAGACCGTCTCCTTACATATTTTAATTATATCATAACAAAAATAAAAATCCCATAATAAATTGCCCTTTAAAAAAAATTATGTTACAATTGTAAATTGAATAGAGGTATAAGATTATGAATGAAAAAATTAAAGTTTTAATAACCCTTGAAGATGATGAAAAAATAACTCTAGAACTGTATCCAGATGTAGCTCCAAAGACAGTTGCAAACTTTTTACAATTAGTAGACAATAAATTTTATGATGGAGTAATCTTCCATAGAATTATAAAAGATTTTATGGTGCAAACTGGTGGATATTACTTAGATGGAAATGACTTACATTTAAAAGAAGAAATCCCAAGCATTATGGGAGAGTTTTCTGAAAATGGTTTTGAAAATAATTTAAAACATACTTTTGGTGTAATTTCAATGGCAAGAACAAGTGATCCTAATAGTGCAAGTAGTCAGTTTTTTATTTGTACAAACAATACACCACACTTAGATGGGTCATATGCAGCATTTGGAAAAACTGTAGATGAGGAAAGTAATAAAGTATTAAGAAAACTTAATCAAGCTACAACTTCACCTATTCATCCAACTTTAACAGATTTTCCTATTCCACCAATTACAATTAAATCAATTAGAAGAATCTAAAAATGCGATCCTAAAAAAGGGTCGCTTTTAGATTATCTTTAATTCTTGATGAATATTATATATTGTATATATGTATTCTGGAATTAATTATTTTTTAAAAAATCTTTGTGTTTTTTAAAATAATTGATATAATTGAAACATAAAGGAGAGGTATATTATGGTGGATGTTTCTAAAATTAAGTTTGATGCGAAGAAGTCGCTTTATGGTTATAGAATGCTTTACCTATGGCAATTACTATTACCATTAATTATTATTTTGTTTTTTGGTGCGTTTTTAATCCCTGCAATATTAAGTCGCATACTCGGGGGGCCTAACGTAACAAATGATGGAAAACTCGGATTAATAATTGCTCCGATATCAAGTTGGATTCTCACAAGATTAATTTGGCCACTTTTTAGAGCAAAAAGAATTTTAATTGGCAAAGAACTTTTAACAAGCAATTATTCAGATCTTGATAAAATTAAGTTAGTAAAAGAACCTCTTCACATATTAAAACTAATCTGTGTTAGTCTAATTTTTACACTTATGGTTATAATCGGACTTGGTTTGTTTATTGTTCCAGGAATATTTTTACTCGTTATCTTTTCGATGGCAAATCATATGATGGTTGAAAATAAAGATATATCAATAATCGCTGCATTTAAATACAGCTATAGGTTAACAAAATATTATAAAAAAGATGTTTTAATTTTCTTTTTAAGCTTTATTCCACATTTTATTTTAGGTTTTCTAACACTCGGAATCTACTTCTTATTCTTCTATCCATACTTTGAAGTAGCGTATACGAATTTATTTATAGATTTAAAGAATAGTGGAATAATTTATAATAAAGTCTAAAAAATAAAAAAGTTTTATGGCATATATTTACCATAAAACTTTTTTTATGTCTTATTTTTCTTTTTCTTGCATTAAGCGCATTGCATTTAAAATTGCAATTAATGAAACACCTACATCAGCAAAGACTGCAACCCACATATTTACAAATCCAAAGCCAGCTAGAACTAAGACTAAAACTTTTACTAATAAAGCAAAAATAATATTTTCCCAAACAATTTTACTTGTTCGTTTTGCAATCCCTCTTGCTTTACTTATTTTACTTAAGTCATCATTCATTATAACTATATCACTAGCTTCAATTGCGGCATCGCTACCCATACTACCCATTGCAATACCAATATCAGATATCGCAATAACAGGTGCATCATTAACTCCGTCGCCAACAAAGATTACTTTTTTATTATTTTCTTTTACTTTACTTTCAATAATTTCAACTTTTTCATGTGGTAATACTTCTGCATACACTTCATCAATTCCAAGTTTGTTTGCAACACTTAAAGCAACTTCTTTTTTATCACCAGTTACCATAGTAATTTTCTTAACACCTTGGTTTTTAAGTGATGTAATAGTCTCAAGTGCTTCAACTTTTATGCTATCAATAATTACAATATTACCAACATATTCACCATTTATTGCTATGTAAAGAACTGTTCCATGTTTACTACTCTCAGCAAGTTCAATATTATGTTTTTCTAAGAGTCGCTTATTACCAATTAGTACATCTAAACCATCGATTTTTGCATTAATACCTAAGCCATTTGTTTCTTCATAATATTTAATTCTTGATTGATCAAGTTCTTTCCCATATGCTTCTTTGATTGTTGTTGCAATTGGATGAATTGAATAGTACTCAGCTAAAGCAGCAAGTTCTAATAATTTATCTGAATCTAGTTTTTCAGCATTAATTTCACTAATTTCAAACCTTCCTGTAGTTAAAGTTCCAGTTTTATCAAAAACAATTTCTTCGCTATTTTTTAGTGCTTCTAAATAATTTCCTCCCTTGACCATAATACCATTCCTTGATGCAAACCCGATCCCAGCATAAAAACCCAAAGGAACGGAAATTACAAGGGCACACGGACAAGATACAACTAAGAAGCTAAGTGCACGGTATAACCAAACATTAAAGTCAGCTTGGAACACCAATGGTGGGATTACTGCAAGTAGTGTTGCTATTAAAACTACAATAGGTGTATATATTCTTGAAAACTTTGTAATAAAGTTTTCTGTTTTAGCTTTTTTGGTGGAGGCTTGTTCAACCATTTCTAAAATTTTATTTACAGTTGAATCATTATATTCTTTAGTAGTCTCAACAACAATTGGTTTGTCTTGATTAATAAATCCACTTAATACTTGACTACCAACTGTAGCATACTTAGGAATTGCTTCACCAGTAATATTTGCAGTGTTAAGTGCTGTTTCACCCTTAACTACAACACCATCAATTGGTACCTTTTCTCCAGGTCTAACTAATATGTTACTTCCAACTTTTACTTCAGCTGGATTAACCTTCTTATAGTCACCTTCTACTTCTAAGTTAGCATAATCACTTTTAATATCCATTAAGTTTGCAATTGACTTACGTGAACGATCAACTGCAAGATCTTGGAACATTTCACCAACTAGGTAAAATGCCATAACCGCAACAGCTTCATGGTATTCACCTATAATGAATGCCCCGATTGTTGCAACCATCATTAAAGTATTTTCATCAAATACATTTCCACTAAATATATTTCTTACTGCTTTTATAATTACAGATTTTCCAACAACAAGATAACTTGTTAAGAAAAGAATTGTTTTATATAGTGGAGCAATATTTAAAAACATTCCAAATAAAAATGGGATTAAAGCAATCCCTAACCTAATTAGAGTAGCTTTTACTATTTTACTTCCGCCCTCATGTGCAACTTTTTCTTCTTCCACAAATGCACTCGGTTCAACTAATTTTACTATATCTTTTGTTTCTTTGATGATTCGTGGTAAGTTATGTTTAGAATCAATCTCTAAATTCAATTTAGAATTTACAAAATCTAGTTCTACTCGTTTTACTCCAGCAATATTTCTAACTTTACTTTCAATCTTTCTTGCACAATTAGTACATGTTAGATTACCGATAAATAAAGTTTTATCTTCTAGATTTTCAATTCTTTTTTCATTAATTGTTATTTGATGGTTATGACTATTAATAATTTTATTAATAGTTTGAAAAAGTTTATTAGAATCTTTTCCTTCATCAACAACAAAACTTATGCTAAGGTCACTATATTTTACTTCTATATTATCTAAATTTATTTCATTTACGATGTTTTCTAAACAACTCTTACAATTCAAACCCTCAAGAGTAAACTCTTTTTTCATAATTTGAGCCTCCTTTTTCTATCATTCTTCCACACTTTACTAAAGGATTACTTCCAAGTATAAAATGGAGATTATATAAGAATTATTCCCTACTATTATATTATATTCTAAAAACATTTGAATGTCAACTCATATGAGCGACTATTCAAATGTTAATTTTTACTTATATAATTCTTTTATCTTTTCAACTAAACTGCTACGTAAAAACGTATAGGAATCACGGTTCATATTACCACTTGCAACTTGTTTTCTTGCATGTTTTAATTCGTAGTTTAACTCTTGAAGATCAATAATTAAACCATTAATTTCATTAATCATCACAAGTGCGGCAGGGGTAATTTTAGAGACAATCTTAACTTGTTTTGCTTCTTTTTTTCGTTTACTTTTTCTTTCTCTTATTACAAAGTTTTCACCAGATAAAGTAGCTAAATCATAAAATAGATGCTTAGAATAAAACGTTAATTTAAATGCTTGTTTTGGCTTCTTTATAATAAAATAAACAATTCCAAGAATAAATAATAAAGAACCAACAACTTTTAAACCAATATTTAAATAAGGTATTATATTTGTAAAGTTTTCGATAAAGCTTAAAGTAAATATAATTATTCCAAAAATAATTAAGCCAAACCCAAGTAGTCCGCGTTTTGCATGATAGAAACTTGTATCAACTCTATCTATTGCATCAACTGGAAACTCTTCTCTTGTAAAGCCTTTTTCAGTTGTTGATTCTGCAATTATCCTTTTAGTACTAACGATTAAACTACGTGCAATCTCACCAACTTCATCTTTTCTAGAAGAGGAAAAGTAACGATAAACTTTTATTAACCCTTCATTTGTTGCAAATGTAACTTTATTTTGATTTTTATTCATAGGTACTCCTTTCAGTTAACCTTCAATTTTTATCCATTTTCCATCTTCTTTTTTTATATATTTTCTTCTTTTGTTTTTCTCAATCTTTTTTAACAACTCTACTTCTAAATCAATATCTAACATCTCTGCAATTCCCAAAATATAAATAACTACATCAGCAAGTTCTTCTCCTAAATCTTCTTCCTTATTTTGATATGCATTAAATGCTTCTGCTAGTTCTCCATAGGCAAGTAAAAATTCTAAATTTAAATCTTTAATATTAAAGCCTTTATTTACTTTGTTTTTAATAACTTCCTCTTGAAGTTTTTTTAATTCTACCATTTCTCATCACCTTTTTTATTTAATTTATTATAACAAAAATTTAATAAATTGCTAGCAAAATAAATAAAAATGTAGAAAAATGTAAAATAATAATAAATAAAAGTGACTACTTCAACACTAGAAATAGTCACTTTTTTAGTTACAATATAAAATTACTTATTTACTTTTTTCATTAATTCAATGTATCTTGGATCATCACAAAATTTTATAAATTCTTCATTTAAAGTTTTAATAACAAATGGCATCGCCTTAACGCCACCATTATTAAACTGACCTTCAAGACCAAACAAGAAATTAACGTCACTAACATTATAATTTTGATCTTCATCAAACCTAGCCGCATGCATAATTGCTTTTTCTAAGTAATTAAACATTTCATCTATATTTCCTAATTTTAATTGGAATTTCGCAACATCCAAATAATCTCTAGAAACTAAGAAATTATAATAATTTGATTTTCCAGAATTAGTAAAATACTCTCTAAATATTGCAGTTAACTTAATTAATTCAAGAGCTTCTTTTTGTCTATTTAGTTTTTCAAAACACTTAGCTAAATTAAAACTTAGTGAGGCAAAAGAAAACGCAAAATCATTCAAATGATTTTGTAAAAGATTCATACCCTTTTCAAACTCGCCCATTTTAATGTAATTATCTGCAATTTGTACTATATACTTATTACTATTTAGTGACAATAATAATTCGTTTGCTTCCGCATATTTTCCTAAACTTGATAATGCAAAACTTTTATTTTGAATAATAGATTCTTTATGTTTACCTTTAGTATCAAGGAATAATGCCTTATCAAAGTATTTTAGTGATCGAGTAACCAGTTCGAAATCTTGTTCTTTTTTATTTAGGCCACCAGACATTAATGTTCTACCCATTAATAGATTTAAATCAAAATCATTTGGAAATTTAATTAATGCCGTTTCTAAATGGTCGATTGCCTCAATATATTTTCCAGTTCTATTTAATTCTAAAGCAACCTCTTTAAGTTCCTTTAACGTTTCATTTTTTAAATCAAACCCAAGTAAACTATCAATTGATATTCTGAAGATTGTTGCAAGATTAGGAAGTAGCGTAATATCCGGATAACTTATTCCACTTTCCCATTTGCTAACTGCTGCATTACTTACATTTAATAATTCAGCTAGTTCTTCTTGGGTGAAATTATAACTCTTTCTAAGTTCATAAATTTTCTTACCAAAACTAACGTTCATAAAATACTCCTTTCACTTTATTATACTCTTAAGAGCAATTTTATTATATCACATATACAAGCATTTCCTAACGATAGATTTTCAACAAATGAAAATTCAAATTTAACTATTAGTTAAACCAAATAAATAATAAAAAAGGTTTGATAATTAATATCAAACCTGTTGTTATCAAAATGGAGCAGGTAACGAGAATCGAACTCGCACCATCAGCTTGGAAGGCTGAGGTTCTACCATTAAACTATACCTGCAAATGGTCGGGAAAACAGGATTTGAACCCGCGGCATCTTGGTCCCAAACCAAGCGCTCTACCAAGCTGAGCTATTTCCCGATTAAAATAAAATTCATAAGAAAAAAGTCCGATGAATGTATTGCGCTT
>DUVT01000060.1 GCA_012840905.1 Acholeplasmataceae bacterium | reverse complement strand
ATTATGATTATTTTATATTTGAAGCTTGCGAATACCAAGATCATTTCTTAAAATATACTTATGATTATTTAATAATTAATAATATAGATTTTGATCATCCAGATTATTTTAAAAATTTTGATGAAGTAATAAAGTCCTTTCAAAAGGTAGCGAAAAATACAAAGAAGTTAATAATTAATTATGATGATATAAATACTAAATATATAATTCATAAAAATAAGTTAACATTTGGATTTAATAAAAATGCTGATATTTGGGCGGAAATCTTAGAAACTCACAATAATGGGTATACAATAAAAGTAAATGTATTAGGAGAAATTTATCAGTTTATACTTCCGTTCACAGGTGAATATATGATTTATAATTTTTTAGCTGCACTTGGGGTTTATTATTTATGTGGACTTGATTTTGACTTAATTCAAGATTTAATAATAACATATAAAAAACCATCTAGAAGAATGGAAGAACATCTATATTATGATAATATTATTATTGATGATTATGCTCATCACCCTAAAGAAATTGATGCATTATTTCAGGCAATAAAACAAAAACACCCTACAAAAGAGTTAATTGTAATTTTTCAACCACATACTTATTCAAGAACTTTAGCTTTAGAAAACGAATTTAGAGAAGTCTTTAAAGATGTGAATTTATACTTAGCATCAACTTTCACATCCAAACGCGAAAGATATAATAAAGATTTAGAAAGACAAATTTTTAATATTTTTTCTAATGCAAAACCGTTTAGCGAAAAAGATATTAAATACTTTAAAACTTTAAACAATAAAGTAATTTTATTTTTAGGAGCAGGAAATATTGACAAGTATATTGGCAGTATTATTGGAAAAATGTAAACGAAAAAGTATTTTCTAAAAAGTCTTGAAAATATTTTCATAATATGATAAAATACTTATTGTAAGAGGGTGAAAAAATGAATCAAGCAAAAATTTATGATATTGCAGGAGCTGCTGGCGTAAGCTTAGCAACTGTTTCTCGTGTCCTTAACCATCCTGAAAAAGTTAAGGAATCAACAAGAAAGAGAGTTTTAAAAATAATTAAAGAAATGGGCTATAAACCAAATGCTAATGCAAGAGGTTTAGCTAGTCGTAGATCTACCACAGTTGCAATTGTTATACCGCAAATTTCTCGTGCAAGTGTTGCAGAGATGATTGCTGGTATTGATGACAGTGCCAAAAAATTTGGCTATACTATTCGCTTGTTCACAAATAATGACCCGAATCTTGCTTCTGAGGTATGGAGTGAAGTAATTGCTTCAAGTGTTGATGGAATCCTTTTAATGAACGATGAAATCACTAAAGAAACAATCGAACACATTAGAAATACTCCAGTACCTGTAGTCTTTGTAAATCAAATTTCTCCTACTGAAGAATTTGGTAGTGTTGGTATTGATTATGAGAAATGTGCTTACGATATTACTAAAGAGATGATTTCTCGTGGTAATAAAGATATTATGTTTATTAGTACAGAACATAAGTATACTGTTAATGAGTTAAAAGAAAAAGGCTATAGAAGAGCAATGGAAGAAGCAGGACTAGATGCTAACATTGTTCGTTCAAGTGGAGATTTAAGTATTAATGAACCACAATTTACTGAGATTATTGAAGAGGGCATCCCTGAAGTTGTTTTAGTTGTTAGGGACTCAATGGCAATCTCATTTATGAATATTGCAATGAACAAGGGCTATAAAGTTCCTGACGACCTACAAGTAATCGGATTCCAAAACACAAGATATGCTGTTCTTTCAAATCCAAAATTAACATGTGTCGAAACACCTATTTATGAAATTGGGAATAAAGCAATGGCTCATTTAACAGAACTTATGAAAAATGAAGACGAGAAACAACCGGCAAATTTACAAGTTGATTATCAAGTAATTTGGCGAGGGTCAACTAAATAGAGACGATGATTAAGGATCAGTATAAATTAAACTTGTAAAAGCAAGAGATTTAGGTGGATGGTGCGAACCTAAAACAGTTTAATTTAGAATTACACCTTATGAGTTTCATTAATAGATTAAGTGTTTAGCTTTAGAGCTAAAAATTAAGGTGGTACCGCGGATATTTTATTCGTCCTTAAGAGATTCTTAGGGGCGATTTTTAAGTTAATAGGAGGTTAATTAAAATGACATTATTAGAAGAATTGAAATGGCGTGGACTAGTTTATGATATTATAAATGAAGAAGATTTAGCAAAAAGACTAGAAGAAGGACCTATTACTTTATACTGTGGGTTTGATCCAACAGCAGATAGTCTACATATTGGTTCGCTTCTTCCTATTATTACTCTACTTAGATTCCATAAAGCTGGCCATCGTATCATTGCCCTAGCTGGTGGTGGGACAGGTCTAATTGGTGATCCTAGTGGTAAAAGTAGTGAACGAAGCCTAAATGATGTAGAAGTTGTAAAAAAATGGACTAATTTATTTAAAGAGCAATTTTCAAAGTTCATACCTTTTGACGATAAAACAGCATTCTTTGTAGATAACTATAAATGGTTAGGAAGTATGCTTGCTATTGATATGTGGCGTAATTACGGTAAGCATTTCAGCGTTAATGTAATGCTTGGTAAAGACTCGGTTAAATCAAGACTTGAAACTGGTTTAACTTACTTAGAATTTTCATATATGATCATGCAAAGTATTGACTTCTTAAAGATGTATCAAGATCCAATATTGAAATGTGAAATGCAAATAGGTGGTCAAGACCAATGGGGTAACATTACTGCTGGAATGGATCTAATCCGTAAAGTTGAAGGTAGCAATGCAAAAGCATACGGTTTAACAATCCCGCTGATTACAAAGAGTGATGGAACAAAGTTTGGTAAAACAGAAAGTGGTGCTGTTTGGTTAGACTCAGAAAAAACTACACCATATGAAATGTATCAATTCTTTATTAATACCGCTGATGCAGATGTAATTAAATTCTTAAAATACTATACATTCTTAAGTAAAGAAGAGATTGAAAAGATTGAAGCGGAATTTAATAAAGCTCCACATGAACGTTTAGCGCAAAAAGTATTAGCTGAAGAAGTGGTTACATTTGTTCATGGAAAAGAAGCGTATTTACAAGCTAAAAAGATTAGTGAAGTTTTATTTAGTGGAGATATTAGAAGTTTAGATGCAAGCGAAATTGCGATTGGTTTTAAGGATGTTCCTTCGATTGAAGCAAAAGAAGATAAGAATATTATTGATTTGCTTGTAGAAGTTAAAGCTGCATCATCAAAAAGAGAAGCAAGAGAGTTTCTAAAAAACAATGCAATTTCTGTGAATGGCGAAGTTCAAAACTCATTTGACTTTATAGTTTCTAAAGAAAATGCAATTGAAGGTAAATTTACTATTATTAAACGTGGTAAGAAAAATTACTATTTAATAAAACATTAAAAAAGACGGTTCTAAAAATGAACCGTCTTTAATATTATTATCTACCAAGCCCTAATTTTTTATAGACTTTTTGAATTTTTCTTTGTGCTAGCATAGTTGCTTTTTCTCTTCCTTTATCTAATAATTCATCTAGCATTGGAGAAGAGATGATTTCGTTAAATTTGTTTTGAATTGCTTCAATTTCAGCTGCAACTATCTCTGCTAAATCACCTTTAAAGTCTCCGTATCCTTTACCTTCATATTTAGATTCGATATCTTCAAAGCTTAAATTAGTTAATGCCGAGTAGATAGTCATAAGATTTGAAAT
Organism: Acholeplasmataceae bacterium; assembly: GCA_012840905.1. Classification (GTDB taxonomy): domain Bacteria; phylum Bacillota_I; class Bacilli_A; order ML615J-28; family CAG-698; genus DUVT01. The sequence goes on along the minus strand of DUVT01000060.1, from coordinate 8,369 downwards.
TCCAGGTTTGTTTTCTTTATCATATCTAACAACTGCTTCGCTATCTGTAACTGCTGCTTTAATCTTTTTCTTAATCGAATTAATTGGTTCTAATAAAAAGATACAACCTTTATTAGCATCATCTGATTTATCCATCTTTTTAGTTGGATTTTGTAAGTCCATAATTCTTGCACCAGTTTTACTAATTAGTTCTTCTGGAACTCTAAATGTATTTCCGAAGCGATTGTTGAAGCGAATTGCAAGGTCCCTAGCTAGTTCTAAATGTTGTTTTTGGTCATCACCTACAGGCACATATCTTGTATCATATAATAAAATATCTCCAGCCATTAAAGTTGGATATGTAAAGAGTGCAGAAGTAACTCCTGTTACTTGTTTTTGAACCTTATCTTTATATTGGGTCATTCTTTCTAATTCACCCATATATGAGATGCTTTGCATAATGTATCCCATTTCTGAGTGTTGTTTAACTTCGGACTGAATAAATAATGTTAAATTTTTTGGATTAAGACCGCAAGCTAAATAAAGGGCTGCTAAGTTCTTGATATTTTGTTTTAATACTTTTGGATCCTGAGGAACTGTAATTGCATGTAAATCTGCGATGAAAAAGAAAAACTCAGCATTAGGCATTTCATTTTGCAACTTTACAAAATTTCTTAATGCTCCAATATAATTTCCTAAAGTAGGAATACCCGTTGGCTTAACCCCTGATAATACTATATTCATAAATTACTCCTTTTCCTTATTATATTATTACGATTATAATAGTATTATATATCTTTTTACAAAAAATTCAAGTTTTTTTGAAAAAACTTAATGTAAGCGCTTTACATAGTGAAAATAAGCCGTTTTTAAAGATTTTACGAAAGAAAATAACGTTTACATTTTAAAAAATTTAATTATTGTTAATTTTTTAGTTGACAATAAAAAAAAACAATGTATAATATTAACATACACAACAAAGTGTAAAAAAAACCTACAAAGGAGAGGAAAGAATGAAATTGTTTAGAAAAGTTTTCGTTTTGGCACTTGCATTTGTTGCTGTTTTAGTACTTAGTGCATGTGGCGGCAAAACTAGAACTCTTAGAGTTGGTACACCAAAAATGAGTGGTGACTTTGTTGCTGGTTTCTCAAACAGTGCATATGATAGATATGTACGTGACTTAATCCATGGTTATGGTACATTAGTTGAAGACGAATTCGGTGAGTTCGTTTGGGACACTACTGCTGTACTAGTTGATGAGCCAACAACAACAGAAGATGCTCAAGGAAACAAGACATATAGATTTGTTCTCCAAGACGATCTAAAATGGAACAACGGAGAAAGAATCACTGCAAAGGACTATGTAGCTCAAATGTTACTATATTCTTCAAAGGATTGGTTATCTATTGCTACAACAGCTAGTGCAGGTATCGATCTTGTTGGTTATACTAAATTCAATAAAGGTGAAGGAACTGAACAGCCAAAACTTGATGAAGATGGCGAACCTGTTCTTGATGAGAATGGTGATCCAGTGATGGAAACTGTATATGATGAAAATTATACAGTATTAGATCAACCATTTGCTGGTGTTAGATTATTAGGAGAATTTGAATTCTCATTAACGATCGCTGCAGAAAACTTACCATATTTCTATGAAGTTGCTTCTGTATCAGCTGGTCCAATTGATTTAGATACTTATTTACCAGGCTTTGACATTAAAGATGATGGTAATGGTGCATACATTACTGCAGTAGATACTGACAAATCAATTGTTGACACAATTAAAGAAACAGTAAATGCTGAAGATGGTCAAAGATATAAGCCTACAGTTACTGCTGGTCCATACCAATTCGTAAGCTTCGCTAACGATACTGCAACTGTAGAACTTAACCCTAATTTCAAGACAAATCATGAAGGTAAAAAACCTAAGATTGAAAGAATCGAAATTACTTATGTTAACAGCGAAGTTGACGTTGACCAAGTTATCGCTGGTACAATCGACATCGTAAGTGGTGTTATTGAAGGTGCGAAAATTGAAGCAGCTCAAAACGCTGAAAACGCAGAATTAGTTTCTTACTTCAGAAACGGATACGGATTAATGGCGTTTGCTCAATATTGGGGTCCTTCTCAATTTGCTGAAGTACGTCGTGCAATCGCATATCTAATCGATAGAAACGTATTCTTAGATCAGTTCTTAGGAGGATTCGGTTCATTAGTTAACGGTCCTTATGGTGAAGCTCAATGGTTCTACCAAGAAACTAAGGCTGAATTAGAAGAAGCATTAACTAACTATACATTAAACGTTGCTAAAGCAAACGAAGAATTAGACGCAAGTCCATATCAATTTGAAGCAGATGGAGAAACTCCATTTGATCCTACAAAAGCTAGGAGTGATTATACTTACTTACGTCATGATGAAGATGGTAATGCATTAGAAATCAACCACTTAAGTGCTTCTGCAGAAGTTGGTAACTTAATTAACTTATCATTACAAGAAGAAGCTTGGAAAGTTGGATTGAAGTTCAACTTCACTAATACTGAAGACTTCGACCTACTATTAAATCATTACTATTATGGTTCTTCATTAAGCGAAAGCGAAAGAACATACCACAGCTTCAACTTAGCTACAAACTTCACATCTGCTTATGATCCATATTATTCATGGCATTCAGACTGGGCTGGAACAACTAACAACCCAGGTGGATTAGAAGATGAGATAATCGATCAATTAACAGAAGAAATGAGAAGATTAGACCCTACTCAAAAAGATGAGTTCAAAGAAAAATTCGTTGAATTCGTAACTAGATGGAATGAATTATTACCAAATATTCCACTATACTCTAACGAATACTTTGACGTATATAACACAAGAATCAAAGGTCTACAAACAACTCCAGTATGGAGCTGGGCTAATGATATTTGTGATATCGAGTGGGCAGACTAATTGAATTTTAAAATAAAATTATAACGTAAGGGAGAGAGACACTCTCTCCCTTTCTTTGCTATAAGGGGTATTTTGCTATTTTCATCTTTCTGACTCTTGAACCAGGACGATGAAAATGGTAAAATATACTATAATAAACAAATATGGAGGAAATTATGGGTAAATATTTATTAAAAAGATTCTTATCTTTAATCCCAGTCGTTATTGTGATATCAATAATATTGTTTACAGTAGTAAAGCTAGTACCAGGTGATCCTATTGAACTTGCGTTTGGTGATGTATTATCTCAAGAAGAATATGTTAGAAACCCAGAATTACGTCAGCAATTCATAGATGAAAAACGTAAGGAATTCGGATTAGACCAACCACTTCCAATTCAATATGTGAATTGGTTAGGTAGAACTATCCGTGGTGACTTGGGTTACTCACTTTCTCACAAGAAACCAGTTACTCAAGTACTAGGTCAACCTCTAAAAATATCGATATTAATTAACGTCATATCGATAACAATAGCTTTTATTGCTTCAATATTTATCGGAATAAAATCTGCAGTTAAGAGGTTCTCATTATATGATTCGACATGGCAAGTCACCTCGCTTGTATTTACCTCAATGCCAACATTCTTTATTGGTATGGGGTTAATCTTTATATTCCCGGTTTCACTTGGAATATTCCAATTTGGAGGTCTGCCTGCTGTTAGATCGGATATGAATTTCATTGAGACATTCTTTAAATATGCGGAGCACTTGTTCTTACCAGTACTTACGCTAACAATCGGAAGTTTGGCGGGAACTATCCGATATGTAAGAAATGCTATGTTAGAAGTGTTAAAGAAAGATTATATTAGAACAGCACGTTCTAAAGGTTTACGCGAAAAAGTAGTTATTTATTCACATGCATTTAGAAATGCTTTAATACCGGTTGTTACTATCGTTGCAGGTAGTCTTGTTGCAGTGTTTGGTGGTTCTGCGATTACAGAGAACGTATTCGCTATAAGTGGAATAGGTCAAACATTAATTCAAGCATTAATTGCTAGAGACTACTCAGTTGTATTAGCTATGAATTTCTTCTATGCAATCTTAGGTTTAGTCGCTAATGTTATCATGGACATATCTTATGCATTAGTAGACCCTAGAGTTAAGTTTGATTAAGGAGGGTTAACAGTGAAAAAAGAAGATAGTTTTTTAAGTAAAATCGGTAAAGCATTTAAAAATATTTTTATTAGTTTATTTGGATTTGGAAGACACAAGAAACAATTAGAAGAAGAATTAATCAACAAAAATGAGGAAGAACTCATTGAAAATAAAGATCTAATTGAATCAGAAATAATCAGTCCTTCAAGACAAATCTTTAGAAAATTTATTCGAAATAGAGTTGCAATTGTAGGATTAGTAATGTTTGCTGCAGTAATCTTATTTGTAGTTATTGGCAGCAATACAATTGAATTTAATGCTTCATATTTAGAGCCTTCACAAAGACATATTGAACCAGGATTTGGTTATACAAAAGTTCCTAGAGGACTTCAAAAAGAAGGTATTAAAGAAGTTGATGGCGAATATTTAATTGGAATTGGAACAGCATTTACTGTTGCAATTTCAAATGAAGATAAAATTTATGTTTGGGGGGCTAATATCGATGATGTTAAGAAAGTCCCAGCTGAAGTAAAAGATAGAGTAGGAGATATTGTTCAACTATCAGTTGGATCACGACATGTTGTTGCTCTGACTAATAATGGTGAATTAATTGGTTGGGGAAGTAATACTTTCCATCAATCACAAATCCCAGTATTTAATCCAGGGACTGACCAACAACAACAGTTTAAAAAATCTGTTGAAGCGTACTTTAATCCAAGTGCAAGAACAAAGTATCCTAATGAAGTAGTATCAAAAATTGAAGAAGATCCAATCAAGCGTGTTTATGCAGGAGATCAATTCACAATAGTATTCACTGAAAATAACAATATTTATGCTTGGGGTGTTGTAAGAACTAAAGAGTTAGATAATCCAGCTAAAACATTTAATGCCCTTGAAGTAATGTTGCGTTACACAGAGCAAGGCGGATTAAGATGGAAATATAGTGCTGAAGATAACCTTGCTTACAACTTAAGTGATAGATTAGTTCTTACTAAAGAAGAATTGATTTCTGAACTTGGTTTAGTTGAAGAAGATGGTGCAACACTAGAACTTCGTTATTTCTCAGATAGAATTCAGTACAGGAATAGAAAAACTGGAAATGAACCTTGGGAAAACGCAATTCTCAAAGAGCCAGAAACTGAAGATGATGATCCTGAATACTATGGCTATGATTTCTTAATGCAATATGTAGATGAAGAAGTTACTAATGCAAAAATTGTGGATGTTCATATTATGTTTGAACACGTTGCATACGAACTAGAAGACAATAGATTTATTATTGTCGGCGTTGGAGGATTAGTCAAAGAAGATTATCCAAGAATTTTATCTCAAACAGCTGAAGAAAGAGGCTATCGTATTGAAAAAATATTTGCTTCATCTAAAAATGGATTTTATATTGATGAAAATGGTGGAATCGTTGGATGGGGTGAAATCTCATCTGAAAATAGATTAAATACAGTTGATGATGTATTTGAAGATAAGAAAATTATTGATGGTGCTGGCGGAATGTACCATATTACTCTACTTGAAGATAATGGTACAGTTCATGTTATGGGGTTCAAGAATACACTTGGCCATTTAAATATGCCAGATGATATTAAACCTTCGAAGAAAGTTATTGCAAACTTCTTCAATAGTATAGCAATTGAAAATGATGGAACTATAAGAGCTTGGGGAAATAAGGGATATTTATTTGGTACTGACCAAGTTGGCGCTGACGTATATAAACGTATAGTTGCTGGTGGAAGCATGACACTATCTGTTGCTGCTGTAGCGGTTGTTGTATCGCTAATCATCGGTTTAACAGTAGGTCTAATTGCTGGATTCTATGGTAAATGGTTAGATAACGTATTAATGCGTTTCGGGGAAATCATTAGTGCCTTTCCATTCTTACCACTTGCCATGACGCTTTCAAGTATTGTTCATAACGCATCAAGCATTAATGAAAGAGAACGTGTATTTATGATTATGTTCATCCTAGGTATCTTATCATGGCCAGGACTTGCAAGACTTGTGCGTGGGCAAATACTTGCTGAGCGTGAAAAAGATTATATCTTAGCAGCTAAAGCACTTGGTGTAAAGGAACGACATATTATTATACGTCACATCCTACCAAATGTAGTTAATGTTGTTATTGTTAATACAACTTTATCATATGCTGGTGCATTATTAACAGAATCTGGACTATCATTCTTAGGGTTCGGTGTTATGTATCCTCAACCATCTTGGGGTAATATGCTAACCGGTGCACAAAGTATGACAACATTAAAAAATTATTGGTGGCTTTGGATAATTCCTGCATTCTTTATTATCGCAACTGCTTTAAGTGTTAACTTAATAGGAGATGGTTTAAGAGAAGCAATGGATCCGAAGTCCAGCGAAAGATAGGTGAAAATGTATGAAATTATTAGAAATTGAAAATCTGCATACATATTTTACTACTAAACGTGGTATTATCAAGGCAGCCAATGGTGTGTCTTTGAGTATAGAAGAAGGAAAAACTTTAGGACTTGTTGGTGAGAGTGGTTCTGGTAAGAGTGTTACTGCGATGAGTATATTACGCTTATTTGAAGAGAATCAAAAAATTCATCAAGGTAAAATTACTTTCGATGGAAAAGTATTATCAGAAATGAGCGACGATGAACTAAGATCTATTCGTGGAGATGAAATCTCTATTATTTTCCAAGAACCGATGACAAGTTTAAACCCTGTCTTCAAAGTTGGAAGACAAATTAGTGAAGTATTAATGTTACATCAAGGGATGGATAAGAAACAAGCTTTAAATAAATCCATCGAATTATTAGAAGCAGTTGGTATTTCTAACCCGGAAAAAATCGTTGATGTATATTCATTCCAACTATCTGGGGGAATGAGCCAACGTGTAATGATTGCGATGGCTTTAGCTTGCCGTCCTAAGTTGTTAATAGCAGACGAGCCAACGACTGCACTTGACGTAACAATCCAAGCTCAAATCTTAAAATTAATGAATGATTTAAAAGAAGAGTATGGTACTTCAATTTTATTCGTAACACATGACTTAGGTGTAATTAATGAAATGGCAGATGATGTAGCTGTTATGTATTGTGGGCAAATAGTGGAAATGGCTCCAAGTTCTACGATCTTTGATCCAAACACTAAATACTCACATCCATATACTGAAGGCTTAATGGCTTCTATTCCAAGGTTAGATACACCTAAAGGAAAATTAGAAGTTATTCCAGGGTCTGTGCCACATCCGCTAAATTTACCAAAAGGTTGTAAGTTTGCACCAAGATGTAAGTACAGAACAGAGAAATGTGTTTCTCAAGAAATAGAAATGATTGAAGTAGAACCAGGACATTATGTAAGATGTCTCTACCCGAAAGTAGGTGCAAGACATGACTGATAAAATGAGAAAAGAACCTCTAATTGAGGTCAGAAAGATGAAAAAATATTTCCCTTTAAAAAAGAAACATATTTTCCAAAGGGAAGTATATAGTGTTAAAGCTAATGAAGATATTTCCTTTACAATATACAGAGGAGAAACATTTGGTTTAGTTGGTGAGAGTGGCTGTGGTAAGTCAACTTTAGGTAGAGTTATTCTTCAACTTTACCCTCCAACAAGTGGAAGTGCCCTATATTATGGGATTCCACTTCGTAAACTAAATCCTAAATATGTAATTAAAGGAATTAAATCTTTACCAAGAATTCAGGCTAGAGCAAAAAGATTCTTTGATAAATCATTAGTATATGATAAGAAAGTTGAAGAATTAGAAGCATTTATAAATTCTGAAGAACATAAAGCATTAAAAAAAGTTTCAGAAGAAAGCATTAGAGCACTTCATGAACAAATTGAAGCAACTAAAAAAGTTCGCGAGGAAAATGTAAAAGCAACAATTGGAGCTTTAGAACGCGATAGAACTAAATTCAAAGAAGCAAATCCAGATTTAGAAGTTATTGGTAAAGGTATTAGATGGGAAGAAGAAGTTGATAAGGTTCGTAAGTTCCTTGAAGAATATGATGGAAAAGTAGCAATTGAAAACTATATTACATTACTTCATATTCCTCACGGGGATACAATGAATGCTTATAAAAAAGTTATTGAAAACACAAAATTAATTAGTAAATTGGAAAGTGAATTAAAAAAATTCACTCTTACTAAATATGAAAAGCAATTAGCTAATTATAAATTCAAATCTAAAGAAGCTAAAAAAGAAGCTTCAAGAACTCTAAGACGCGGAAGCGAAATCGCTGGTGAATTTATTTTAGAGCCAAACATCAAGGAAATCTCAGAATTGATGTTAAAAGAAGAGATGGCTCATCGTAATAAATT
>DUVT01000059.1 GCA_012840905.1 Acholeplasmataceae bacterium | reverse complement strand
TTGAACCATATATCCAAATAATTTTATTTATTAGATATATTTTTCGCTAATTTTCTTTCTAATAATGGGATATAATGAAGTCCACCACTAGTGCGTTTTGAATGAAATAAATATATCTTATTAACCTTAGATTTTAGGGATATTACCTCATCAATTTTAAGATTACTTTTTCTTGCAAGAGTTATATGAGGAAAGAATTTTCTATTTTGAAGTTTAAATCCATTTTCCTTTAATTTTTGCTTTAACTTATAATGTAAGGAATTAAGATGTTTATTTTCTTTCACTTTTATAATTATTAAATCTCTTAAGTTAGTAACTTCAAAAAGCTCAATACTAAACTCTGTAAAGTCTAACGTAGAAAAAATATCTTCTATTATTCTTAATTCTTCAGCATCAATCTCGCCTAAAAACTCTAAAGTTAGATGGATGTTGTTTAATTTTGTATAATTGGCTTTGCTATCCTGGCCTCTAAACCGATCCATTAGACTATTTATTTCATTAATGCAGTCATCTAATCTTATTCCAATAAACGTTCTCATATTCTTACTTTTACAGCTACTACATATGGTGGATTATTAATTTGATTAATAAATTCATATTTTAGTACTGTAAACTCCTTTTGATTAATGTTTCTTAAATAACTTTCAATAACTTTTGCTTCTTCAAGTCCGCTTGGAAATCCAGGATAAAATACGAGGACACAAACTCCACCTTTTATAATTTTCTTTAATACCTTTTTTACCGTTTCTAATACTACATCTACTTCAGTATGTATCTCTTTTGAACCACCAGGAAGATAACCCAAGTTAAAAATTGCCCCAGCAAATTCCTCTTTTACATACCTATCAAAGTAAAGATGTGAATCATTAATTATTTTATAATTACTATAACCTTTTAATAATTCATTTGCTTTAGTACATGCAACTTCTTGAATATCAAATCCATAAACAAATTTAAAATGCTTTACAAGAAATAATGTATCTTTACCATTTCCAACAGTCATATCTATCACTACATCATCACGACTTAAATTTCTTAATAAAACATTGTGACTAAATTCAATTATAGATTCCACTTGAGATCACCACTAACTACTTCTAAATATTTTCTAGTATTTGGATGAATAAATCCAAGTCTTTTTGCATGTAAATAAAGTCGATCACTAATCTTTCCATATAGTTCATCACCAACAATTGGATGTCCTAAGTGCTTAAAGTGAACCCGAATTTGATGGGTTCTACCTGTTTCTAAATATACTTTTAACTTTGTATAGTTATTATTTCTTTCAATAACTTCATATCTTGTAATTGCATTCTTACCAGATTTGGTAACTAAATATTTATTTCTCTCATATTTATTTCTACCAATTGGTGCATTAATTACACCTGTATCTTGTTTTACTTTTCCTTCTACTAAAACAACATACTCTCTTAAGAGTGTATTTTTTTCAATTTGGTAACTTAAAAAACTTTGACTTAATGGATCTTTTGGAAATATTATTAAGCCACTAGTTTCATAATCTAAACGTTGAATTACTCTAACACCACAATTTTGTTTAGTTTTTTTGTAATAATAACTTATTGCATTAGCAAGTGTATCATTCCTATTTCCATCTGGATGAGTTAACATCTTTTCTGGCTTTTCTACAATTACCAAATATTCATCTTCATAAACTATTCTTAAATTATACTCATAAGGAGGAAATACTGTCTTATCTAAGACATCCAAATCAAACTCAACAATATCACCCTTATTCAAACTTTTACTATTGCTTAGCTTATCATTGATATAATAATTAGAACTTAATAACTTATTTATTTTTGCTTTACCTAAATAGAAACTTTCCAAAAATGATTTAATATCTGTATCTTCATTAACAGTAAATTTACTCATTTTTTATCCTTTCAAGTTATAACACTTTATGTTTAAGTCCTAATTGTTTATATAAAGCTTGATCATCATCAACTTGCATTACTCTCATTCCTCGGTTTATTATTTCCACACACACTAACGCATCACTTAAAGCATTATGATGATTATGCTTTAATTCTAAAAAATTAGAAATTGTACTAAGCCTGAAATTAACTAATTCATCTTTCCAAAGTCTTCTTGCAATTTGAAGTGTGCATCCATATTTAAAACTTGGAAGTTCAAGATTATAATGATTAATACAAGCTTTCAAAACACTCATATCAAATGGTGCATTGTGGGCATAAACTATCGAATTAGTAAACTCATTCTTTATTTCTTCCCATACTTCTTTAAAAGTAGGATAGTCTTTTACATCTTCATAAGTTATGCCATGGATCAAAGTATTTGAATAAGCAAATGGTTGGTTAGGGTTGATTAAATACTTTCGAATATCTACTTTATCATCATCAACAATAACCATACCTATACTGCAAGCACTATCTAAATTTTGGTTTGCAGTTTCAAAATCAATAGTGATATATCTCATATTCCACCTTTAAATCTATTATAACATATTTTGGTATAATTTTCCATAGTTTGTTTAGGAATTTATTAAGAAAAACCGGACCCGTAAGGGCCCGGTTTTAGGAAGGGGATGTTGTGAATAATATTAAATTATTCACTGCTATATGTAGGGGATAAGTACGCCTCTCGGCGCATTATTATTATATAACAAAATAAAATTAAATGCAAGCAATTTATACTATTTTATTTAATTTTTTTTCATTTTTTGATATAATGGGTTATGGTGATTAAATGAAGACGAAAAAATTAAGTACTAGATCTTATTACAAAATTACGCCTGAAAATTTCCATGTGAATGGATTGTTATACTATTATGAAAATAATAATTTTTATCGCTTACCAGTAACACAAAAATATGATGAAGGCTTAACTAGACTAACAAAGTTTCCAGCAGGAGCTTATTTAGACTTCACTACAAATTCTTCAAGTGTTGGTGTTAATGTAACATTGAGAGATAAGTCTTATATGCCGCATATGACGGCAACTGGAACAATCGGACTTGATTTATATGTAAAAGTTGATGACAAGTATGTTTTCATGGGAACAACAAAACTTGATGAAGCTGAATTTACATATGAGTATTTTAAAGGTATTCCAAAAGTATATAAAGAATACAGACTTTATTTCCCAATCTACATGGAGTTAATTGAATTAGAATTAATCTTAGACAAAGGCGCAAAAATAAGACAAGAGGAAAGAAAAAAGAAACAACCAAAATTAGTTGTTTACGGAACATCCATCGCTCAAGGTGGTTGTGTTACTAGACCTGGCATGAGTTATCCTGCAATTCTTGGTAGACTCTTACCAGAGTATGAAGTTTTTAATTTAGGTTTTTCAGGTAATGCATTATTACATCCTGAAATTGCAAACCTAATTAGCGATGTAGAAGACTTAAAGGTTTTAGTTATGGAAGTTGAAGCTAATGCTGGTGAAGTGGCATCAACACTACAAGATAGATTAGAAGATTTTATTAAAACTATATTAGATAAAAACCCTAAACTTAAAATTTATCTAATCTCACATTTTCCATATTCTCACACATTATTTAAACCTAACTTGAAAGCAAAACACCTTAAACACAAACTCTTCCAAGAAGAAGTTTGTAACAAGTATCCAAAGAATATAACCTTTATTGACGGAGAAGAAATTCTTAAAGACTTAGACTATGAAGAGACTGTTGATTTAATCCATTTAACAGATCTTGGATGTTATCATTTAGCTAAACGATTAGCTAAACAAATTTCAAAAAAATAACGTCATAAATTGTTATATATAACGAGGGGGCGGCATGACAAATAAAGAATTAGACAAGTGTATTATTGATTTTTTGGATGGTGATGAATCTAGTTTTGATCTTATTTATCACGAGACCAAAAAGAGTGTCTATTTATCAATATATACTATCATCAAAAATCAAGATACAATTGAAGATTTGATGCAAGACACTTATATGAAGGCAATCAATGCCTTAAATTATTATAAGATCGGAACTAATTTTAAAGCATGGATATCAAGAATTGCGAGAAACAACGCCCTTAACTATATTAAACGCAAAAATCGAGAAGAAATAATTGATGCTGCTGAGAGGCCTGATATATATGGCAGTACCTCGGAAAGTTACTTTCTTGATTTTGCTACGCGCAATTTAACTGAAATAGAAAAAGATATAATAATTTATCGAGTTATATTAGATTTGAAATTTAAAGAAATAGCAGATGTTATGGATATTCCACTAGGTACAATCTACTGGAATTACCAAAACGCTATTAAAAAGATAAAGGAGGAAATCCAAGAATGAAATTCAGAGATTTCAAGAAAATCCTCAAAACTGAAGAGTATAACATCCCTGATGTGTTAGATAAAATTAAAGCCAATCTTCCTGAGATTAAACCAAGAATTGTTAATCAACAAAGACCGATTTCAAGGTTAAGATTTGCTGCAGGCTTTTTATCATTGATGTTTATGTTTTTATTCATATTTACAGCAATTTCAATGCCACCAACTACAAATGAAATTAGTGGCCCTGTACAATTAAACTACTTCACAAGCCAAGCAGAAATTACTAACACCTTAGAGAAGTTTAATAAACAAAAAGAACAATATATAAATCTGTCGCAACAATTATATGAAAACTACACGATGGAAGATATCAAAATTAACAGAATTTATGAAGCAAACAATCAAGTTGCTATCCAAGACAAAAATCGTATTTATTATTTAAATAACGATGGTATTGTAGTTTATAATACAAGTGGTGATTTAACAACCATCTATAAAGAAGATTTGAAGTTTGATGACAAGACAAATGTAAAAACATTATATTTAGTTAATAATGAATTAATTGTAATTTATAACAATAAACAATTTACTCATCTAATTAAATATGATGTAGAAAGTATGAATGTAGTATACACATATACAATTGCTGCAACATACATTTCATCATATGTTCATAGAAGCAAACTTTATATGGTTTCAATTTTAAACAACACAGTCCTTCCATTTATTAAAGCTAATGAACAATGGAAAAAGAAAGAACCTACAGATATCGGTTATTTAGATAATGTAATGGGTGAATCCTACACAATCCTTACAACAATCAATCTAAATTCAAACGAATCATTTGAGACAATCTTCCTCTCATTTAATAAATGGGATGTAGCTTACTTTAATGATGATGACTTATACTTAATAAATAACCATATGAACTATAAGAAAAATCTAGATTATGGTGAATATACTACAATTCTTAAATTTAGAAATGTTTCATCAGAAGGTTTTGTCTACCATGGTTCTTACACTCTAAAAGGTAGTGCGCAAAATAGTAACAGCGTTTATGCTCATGGTAACAACTTCCGTATTGTCTTAGAAGTAACTCATTACAATATAAAAAGAAGCTTCTTATTCTTCAAAAAAGCTATCGAAGTTGAACAAGTAATCAATGTTGTAAACTTACAATCAGTTAATGTTGATGGCAGGTATATTTTAGAAGTTACAAGCAGTTATGAAATAAGTGAAGATTCACGAGAAGATGGAGCAATCTCGGTTTTATCATCAACTTTCTCACCAGAACAAGTTGTTGTAGAAAGTAGAGGGATTGATACAAAAGTTACAGTCTTAAGTTTTGAAGATCCATCAAACATTAAACCTTTCACAGTTCATCGTAATCGAACAGTTTATTCAAACGTTCATAAATTCGATGAATCCTTTGGTTTTAGTTTAAGAACTAGAAAAACTGCTACCGGTGAGTTTGAACTTAGGTTCTTTGATTTAAGATTCGGCAATCCGCTTGAACTTAAAAACTTAGCTATTGACCTAAATTACTCTAGCCTTCTAGATGATGCTGATTATATGGTATTAGAGGGAATAGAAAATCCAAATGCATTATACGTTAACTCCGATATGCAAAACTATTACTTAGGATTTTCTGTTAATAATAATCATAATACTAACGGCACTTATACATTAATCAGAATTAACAAAACTACAAAAGAAGTAATAACCGAAGAATTCGATACCGATTATTACATCAATAAAATTGTAAGTGTTGATTCAAAAACAATCTATGGCTTAAGTAATTACGAAATTGTATGTTATAAACTTTCAGAAGACAATAGTTATATTGTTTATGATTCACTAGATATTAGATAACCCTGTATGCCATA
>DUVT01000009.1 GCA_012840905.1 Acholeplasmataceae bacterium | reverse complement strand
TACTATATTCTGTAATATGTCTTAGAGATATTTGATTTTTCTTTTGGTTAAAATAACCATTGTTTAAAAAGTTTACAACTCTAGTATCAGGTGCTGCAATAATCTTCTCATTTTCTGTTAATGATGATTCAATTTGATTATATTCTGCATGTGTTGTTGCAACAATATTGCGATTAAAATATAGAAAATCATTTTCGCTTACATAACTTGCAGAAAATAAATTAATGAATCCTACAGTTACCATAATTGTAGATAAAAACATAACAATAAATAATAGTTTTTGACTACGTCTTAATGAGGCAAGTTGTCTAAAAGCCATTTTTAAGCTATCAATAAACTTAATTGCAGATGTTTCCTTAGTTGACTTATATGCTAATTTAGGTAAATGATAATCAAATTCTTCAATATTTTGTTTACTAATTACTGGTTTTTTTGAATCAATTACTTTTATTTCACTTGATCTATCTAAAAATTTAATTTTGATATTATCTTTTGGTGAATGAATATAAAATGTATTATCTTTAAAAATAATATTTAAGTTCAATTTTTGTTTTTCTTCACCATAAAAATATTTTATATTAACATCTTCATTAGCAACATCTTCTTTTACAAAATCCTGTAAATAAATATTCAAATCATCTTGTGTACTTAAAACATTATTATGACTATTTAATCTATCACTTACTACCTTACCATCTGAGATTTCAATAATGCGATCACCATAAAATTCAGCTAATCGACGCTCATGTGTTACTAAAATAACTAAGCATTCATTAGAAATCTTTTTAATAATATTCATTATTTGGGTAGTGTTTTTTTCATCTAAGTTACCAGTAGGTTCATCCGCAATAACTACATCAGGACTTTTTACTAGTGCTCTAGCGATTGCAATGCGTTGTTGTTGTCCACCACTTAACTGGGTTGGCTTGCGTTTTTTGAATTTAATCATGCCCACAGCTTCAAGAGCATAGTCAATTCTTTCATTAATTTCTTCTTTACTCAAACCTAACATTTTTAAAACTAATTCAAGGTTTTGATAAACTGTTAATTCAGGAAGCAAAATGTAGTTTTGGAAAATATATCCAAAATGATGATTTCTAATAAAATCCCATTTATTAGCTTTGTAACGATTAATTTTATAATTTTTAAAATTAATTTCACCACTATCAATTTTATCAAGCCCACCAACAACATTTAATAATGTTGTTTTTCCGCTTCCGCTTGGACCAAGTAAGCAGACTAAACCGGTGTTTGGAAATTCTAATGTAGTATTATTTATTACATGAATTTCATTACTTTTATTTTTATTGAAAAATTTATTTACATTTCTAATCTTTATCATCCGCTTCACCTACTCTGCCCTCAATGTTGTATATAATGTTTTCTTAACTTGTTTATTGATAAACTTTCTTGCAAGTAATATAGACATTGAGATATTAATTAAGAAAACAACTAAGTAATCAATAACATCAAAATTTTCTAAAAATGGATATTTAAGCGAAATAAATAAATACGCTATGAAAAACACAATATATGCAGAATTATTAATTTCTACATTTAT
>DUVT01000058.1 GCA_012840905.1 Acholeplasmataceae bacterium | reverse complement strand
CCCTTAATCGATATACTTTACCAAAGTTAGTAAAGAAAAGTAAGGTATCGTGGCTTGATGTGTAAAGAATTCTTTCAATAAAGTCATCTTCTAACATATTAGCTCCACTTACGCCTTTACCACCACGGTTTTGGGCACGATATGTATCAACAGTCATTCGTTTTACATAACCACGGTTAGTTACAGTAATAATTACATCTTCTTCAGGAATTAAGTCTTCATCTTCGAAATCTAAGTCATCACTTAAACTTAATTCACTCTTTCTTTCGTCGCCAAATCGATCTCTAATATCTTTTAGTTCATTTAAGATAATTCCAAGTTTACGATCATGGCTTGCTAGGATTTCTTTACATTCTTGAATGAATTTACGAACTTCGATTAATTCGTTCTTAAGTTTGTCAATTTCTAAACCTGTTAATCGTTGTAATCTCATATCAAGGATTGCTTTAGCTTGGATTTCCGTTAAGCTAAAGACGCTCATTAATCCACTCATTGCATCCTCAGTAGTCTTAGATTTCTTAATTATTTGAATTACTAGGTCGATATTTCCAAGTGCAATTTGTAATCCTTCTAAAATATGAGCTCTTGCTTCAGCTTTTTCTAGGTCAAATTGAGTTCTTCTTGTTACGATTTCAACTTGATGTTCAATGTAGGCTTCTAAAATTTCTTTTAAGTTAAGAACTTTTGGTTGTCCATTACTTAATGCAAGTAAGTTTACTCCAAATGTTGATTGTAACTGGGTATGTTTGTATAAGTTGTTTAAAATAACATTTGGATTGGCATCTCGTCTTAACTCAATAACGATTCTCATTCCTTCACGGTTAGATTCGTCTTGGAGACCAACAATACCATCAATAATCTTATTTTTTACCGTTTCAGCAATTCTATCTATTAATCTAGATTTATTTACTTGATATGGAATTTCTGTTACAACAATTTGGTGTTTACCGCCACCTAATTCTTCAATTTTAGTTTTAGCACGAACAGTTATTGCACCATTACCAGTTAAATATGCTTTTCTAACTTGGCTAACCCCCATAATTAATCCCCCTGTAGGGAAATCTGGTCCTTTTATATAATTCATTAAACCTTCAATTGAAATATCAGGGTTTTTAATTAGTGCAATTATTCCTTCGATTACTTCTGTCATATTATGAGGCGGAATATTTGTTGCCATACCAACTGCGATACCGGTAGCTCCATTAACTAAGAGGTTTGGAAACTTACATGGAAGTACTGCAGGTTCTCTTTCAGACCCATCATAGTTATCGATAAAGTCAACAGTATTTTTGTTTAAATCCTTCAGCATTTCCATCGCGATTTTACTCATTCTCGCTTCGGTATAACGCATTGCTGCTGCACCATCACCATCAATAGAGCCAAAGTTACCATGGCCTTCCACTAATGGATAGCGGTAGCTAAAGTCTTGAGCCATTCTAACCATCGAATCATAAATTGCTGAGTCACCATGTGGGTGATATTTACCCATAACTTCCCCAACAATTCTTGCAGATTTTTTAAATGGCTTATCTGCATGCATACCTAGATCATTCATTGCATAAAGAATTCTTCGGTGTACTGGTTTCATTCCGTCTCTAACGTCAGGAATCGCACGCGAGACAATAACGCTCATCGCGTAATTTAAGAATGAGGTTTTCATTTCTTTACCTAGATCAACTTCTTTTATTCTACCACCTTTATTATCAAAGTCTTCTGGTTGTTCATCTAGCTCTTCTTCAGTTAATTCGACCTCATCAGTTAATTTTAAATCATCTTTTTCCACGTTACACCTCCTAAATGTCTAGGTTTTCTACATAAACTGCATTTTCTTCAATAAATTCACGACGTGGTGCAACATCATCACCCATCAACATTCTAAATATACCATCTGCTTCAATTGCATCATCTAATGTAACTTGAAGCAAGGTTCTAGATTCAGGATTCATAGTTGTTTCCCATAATTGTTCAGGATTCATTTCCCCTAGTCCTTTATAACGTTGAATAACAGGTTTTGCTGTTCTTGGAAGACTTTCCAAAATCTTCTGTAGTTCATCATCTGAATATGCATAATCCACCTTTTTGTTATTTGCTATTTTGTATAAAGGTGGTTGTGCAATGTATACATAACCTTTTTCAACTAAAGGGCGCATAAATCTGTAAAGGAATGTTAATAAAAGAGTTCTAATATGCGCACCGTCGACGTCTGCGTCCGTCATAATTATAATTTTATGGTATCTAGATTGGTTAATATCAAATTCTTCACCAATTCCAGTACCAAATGCTTGAATCATTGAAATTATTTCCTTATTTCCTAGTACTTTATCAAGTCTTGCTTTTTCTACGTTTAATACTTTACCACGAAGCGGCAAAATAGCCTGGAATTCGCTGTTTCTTCCTTGTTTTGCACTTCCACCAGCAGAATCCCCCTCGACAATATAGATTTCGCATTCTTCCGGATTTTTGCTTCTACAATCCGCCAATTTAGATGCGAATCCTAAACTTTCAAGTGGATTCTTTCTTCTTGTAGCTTCACGTGCTTTTTTCGCTGCAATACGCGCACGACTAGCAAGAAGTGCTTTTTCAAGAATAGCTTTTGCACTTTGTGGGTTTTCTTTTAAGTATATATCTAATTGATCGCTTAATATTTGCGATGTTATACGTCTAACTTCAGTGTTTCCTAGTTTTGTCTTAGTTTGCCCTTCAAATTGAGGGTTTGGATGACGACAGGATATGATAGTTGTTAGACCTTCACGTACATCTTCACCAGTTAAAGACTCTTCTTTTCTAAAAATATTCGCATCCCTACCATAGTTATTCAGAGATCTTGTTAGGCTGGCACGGAATCCTTCTTCATGAGTCCCACCTTCTGGTGTGTAAATATTATTTATGAAGGAATAAATATTGCTTGCATAGTCTTCTGTATATTGCATAGCGATTTCTACTTCAATTCCGTCCATTGCACCATCAATATAAATAATATCATTATGGATAGGCGCTTTAGTTTTATTTAAATATTCTACGTATTCCTTAATTCCACCTTCATAATGATAGTTAACTTCCTTAATTTTCTCCGGATCACGGCTATCTTTTAAGGAAATCTTTAATCCTTTATTTAAAAAGGCGGATTGTTGTAGACGATTACGTAAAATTTCGTATTCAAAATCGATACCTTCTTTAAATATTTCAATATCCGGTTTGAATTTGACTGTAGTTCCTGTTTCTTCTGTTTCACCAACTGTTAATAATTCAGTTAATTTTTTTCCACGAGCATACTCTTGGGTATAAATCTTACCATCTTTCTTGATTTCTACCTTTAAATGTTCACTTAAGGCATTAACCACGCTGGCACCAACCCCGTGTAACCCCCCAGAAACTTTATATGACTTACCATCAAACTTACCACCAGCATGAAGAATCGTAAATACAGCTTCTGCGGCGCTTTTCCCAGTCTTTTGGTGTATATCAACTGGAATACCACGTCCGTTATCTGAAACAATTATATAATTGTCAGGTTCTATTTCAACTTTTATATGAGTACAAAAACCAGCAAGAGCTTCGTCAATTGCATTATCGACGATTTCCCATACTAAATGGTGTAGTCCTCTTGGTCCTGTAGAGCCAATATACATCCCTGGACGTTTACGTACAGCTTCTAGCCCCTCAAGAATCTGTATACTTTCGCCACCATAATTATTCTTTTGCTCTAGATTCTCCACTTGCTTCACTCTCCTTATTGACATGAATCACAAAACTGTCATTTAATATTTTTTCTGATAAATTTTCTACACTTGTTGTAGTAATAAAGATTTGTTTACTGTTATTAAGTAAACTTATTATTTGATTTTGCCTGTTTAAGTCTAATTCACTGAATACATCGTCTAAAATCACAATTAAATTGCTATTATTTTTACTAATAACTTCTGCTAATGCTAGTTTTAGTGCTAGTACAGCAGTTCTTTGTTGTCCTTGGGAACCAAAATTTGCAATATTTACACCATTTAACTCAATTTCAAAGTCATCTCGATGTGGTCCCTTAGTT
The DNA here is from genome assembly GCA_012840905.1 of Acholeplasmataceae bacterium. Lineage (GTDB taxonomy): Bacteria > Bacillota_I > Bacilli_A > ML615J-28 > CAG-698 > DUVT01. The sequence continues at coordinate 1,319 of DUVT01000058.1, read as the reverse complement.
GTAGTTTTATAAAACAGATCATTTTTTAGGTTTGTTTTAAACACTTCTTCAATTTTTTCATATTCCACACTTGGCATATATTTTAATTTTACTAATTCTTTATCGTTACTAATAACTTTTGCTATTTTCTCTATATGCGGATTAATTAAATTAATAAACTCATTTCTAGCTTTTATGATGTTTTTAGCTTCTTTAACTAAAGTTTTAGTATAAACATCAAGTAAATTGTAATCTTTGCTTACTTCTTCAGCTATTTGCTTTAAAACTTCATTTCTTTCCTTTAATATCTTTCTATAATTAATAGAACTTTGTAGATATAAACTATTTATTTGAGAAATATTAGAATCCAAAAACTTTCTTCTTGCACTTGGACTTCCCTTTACTAGTTCCATATCTTCAGGACAAAACATAACTACGCTTAAATAACCTATATATTCACTTAAATTATTATAAGCTTTGTTATTGAAAACTATTTTCTTACCTTTACTTGTAATACTAAAAATTATTTCGTTAGTTTTTTCACTTTCTTTAAACTTTCCCTTCACAACCCCATAATCACTGCCAACTTTTATTAATTGTTGATCATTATTTGTTCTGTGGCTTTTTAAAATTCCTAAGCAATGCACTGCTTCAACGATGCTTGTCTTGCCAACAGCATTATTTCCAACTAAAATATTAACTTTATCTGAAAACTTTAGATCTAAATTACTAAAACAACGAAAATTTGTTAGTTTTAACTCTTTTAGATAGATCATAACTACTTCCCGATTACGTATTTTTCATTTTCTACTTCTATTTGATCATTTTCGTATAGTTTTCTACCCCGTCTAGTTTCAATTTCACCATTAACATAGACAGTATTTTCAGCTAAATAATGCTTGGCCATCGCTCCACTAGAGATTATTGCAGTAAATTTTAAAAATTGACCAAGGGTTATATATTCACTTGTTATAACTATTTTTTTCATAAAACCTCGTTATTTTTGATTTAATATTTTACCTCTATTAATATAACTATTATAACATATTTTGTTAATTTTTGCTATCATTATTTTAATTTTTGTTCAGTTTATTTTAGTAATTGTTTTTTAGGTTTTAAACTATATAAAATCAATAAAAACCCACTGTTATTTTATCAAGAAATATTGATTTTTGTTTGATTATTCTTATTTTTATAGTTTTAAGTTATTAACCGCAGTTTTCCACACTTTTCCACAATTTTTTGTGGAAAACTATATTGATAAGTTTTTGATAACTTTTATTCAAACTCTAGTCGAAAGTATACTTATTTATGTATTTAAGTATAAAACACTCTAAAAT
>DUVT01000057.1 GCA_012840905.1 Acholeplasmataceae bacterium | reverse complement strand
TAAAAAACAAATGGGAAATCCACTAGACTACTATGGTTTATATGATAGTTATTATTCATGGCAATAAAAAAAGGGACGAAAATTATATTTTTGCCCCTTTTATTATTTAATTAAAAGTTTAAGCTTTCATAATCTGGAATTCCATAGCCAGTAATTGTGTGATGGTCAAGCGAGTAACTTCTTTCTGCTACCATATTAGAAGTATTTCCTTCAACAGTATATACTTTACCATCTCTTACATCAGTTACAATACCTACGTGGGATGCATTTGTAAGGAAATGAATAATGTCACCACGTTTTGGAGTGTAGTCTTCTTTTAGTTTGAATCGATTTTGTTTTTCAAAGAAGTCTCGACTACTTGCAACCCCAGAAGTTCTAGGTATTATATTATTTGGAATTCCAGCTTGGTTAGCAGCCCAAGATACAAACATTTGACACCAGTCATAACTTCCAAATCCTTCTAAATACCAATCTCCGTATTTTACATATTTATTTACTTCTTTAGTTCCAAGTTCACCCATGGCTGCACTAATTAATTCTTCAATATAATCTACTTTATTTTCTGTTCCTTCTACAATCACATATAAATAACCAGTTTTACGAGTTGTACGATCTAATACTCTAACATATGCAAGACCTGGTTTTGTACCTATGATTGTTCCATCATCTGCAATTGATGCAATGTTATTATTGTACGATTTGTATTCAAACTTATCTACAATTGATTTTACTTCACCATCAACATATGTTTTTAAGCGTTCACCTGGTTTAATTTTGAAGATATTATCATCTGTAGTAAAGATGATTCTTTCATCGTCAGTCTCTTCTACAATCTTCACATCAAAACTAGAAGTAATTTCTGGATTCGATTTTAGTTTTGCTGTTATGGTTAAGATTCCAGGTTTTTTTGGTTTTATTATTAGATTTTCATCCATTTCTGCAAGTTCTTCATCACTTAATGTAAATTCAAAGTTTTCTCTTGCTGCACCTACTTTTTCCTCATCCTCTAGGAAAAATGTAAAAGAGTTTGCTAAGTTTATCGTTGTATTAGAAGCTACAAACTTTGGAGTTTTTACTTCTTTAGCTTCTACATAGACATCAATAGTTGCTTTATAATCAGTATCTAAGACTTCAATATAAATTTGTGTATGACCATATTTTTTAGCTCTAATTGATATATCAGTCTCATCATAGTCTAAAATAGACTCATTAGAAAAACTAACTACAATTTGGTCTTGTTCAATATTGATAAACTCAATTGGGACTAACATACCTTCATTTAAGTCCAGATAGATTAAATCATTATAAACACTAAATGAAGTTTCGATAGGCTCCTCTTCTACAGTACACCCAACTAAGATAAAGAAGAAAGTAAGAAAAATTAATAATTTCTTCATGCTTCACCTCTTGTACTATACTATATATATTATACAATAAAACGGTTTCAAAGGCTATACTTTTATGGCTTTCTAAAAGAATAAAAATAGTATATAATTATAGTAGAGGTAGATTGTATGAAAGTATTAGGGTTGATTGATTCTTTTAAGGGATCTCTTTCTTCAATTGAACTAGGAAAGATCTTAAAAGAAGAACTAAATAAGAAAAATATCGAGTGTGAATACATTCCAATATCTGATGGTGGAGAAGGTTTTTTAGATCAAATAGAATATTTAGGAAATGTAGAGAGGATTTATGTAGATACGGTTGATCCTTTATTTAGAAAGTTGAATACTTATTACTTAGTAGATAAAAAAGAAAATACAGTATATTTAGAATATGCTAAGTGTTGCGGTGTTAGTTTACTTAATGACTATGAGTATAATCCTTATCTTACATCTAGTTATGGTTTTGGGTTATTGATTAACGATGCAATAAAAAAAGGCTATAATGACTTTGTAATTGGTATAGGAGGGTCAATTACAAATGATGGTGGAAGTGGCTTATTAGAAGCATTAGGTGTAAAGTTTTATGATAAAAACAATAGAATTATTACTGATCTTCAAAATGATAAACTAAGATTACTTAATAGAGTTGATTTTTCTAATTTAAAGAAAAATATAAATATTACAGTAGTTAGTGATGTAAGTAACCCTATTTTAGGTAAAGGTGGCGCAACCTACACTTATTCCTTGCAAAAAGGGGCCAAATTAGACGACTTAGAGATTTTAGAGAGTAACATGGCTAATTATGTTGGTGCGGTTGAAAGAGCCTTAGATAAGGAAATTCATAATTTGCCAGGCAGCGGTGCAGCAGGTGGTGTTGGTTTTGCTTTATTAACATTTTTAAATTGTAAGTTAATAAAAGGTATTGATTTTATATTTAAAAAAATAGACTTTACTAACCTAAAAAATAATTATGACTATATTATAACTGGTGAAGGTAAGATTGATAAACAAAGTTTATTCGGAAAAGTTGTCTTTGAAATTACAAAAGAAGTTGATTCAAATAAAGTGATAATACTTTCTGCGGTTAATGATTTAAACGACGATTTCTTTAAAACAATGGGAATAACTAAATATTATTCAATCGTTGATAAACTTGCAACAAAAGAAGAATCACTTAAATACCCAGAAAAATATTTTAGAAGGTTAGTAGGATTAATAGAGTTTAATAATGAATAAATTTAAAGCAATAGTAAATCAATATGAAAACTTTCAGACTGTTATAAGGAGTTATAATCAAAGTGAAAAAATCATTCATAAAACTATTAAAGATTATTTGCAAGCTAATAAAGAATATCAAGAGATAAAATTAGGTAGGTTTTTTGTAGATATCTTTAATAATGAAGAAGTAATTGAAATTCAAACCAAACAGTTTAATAAACTAAGAGCGAAGTTAGATTATTTACTACCAAAATATAAAGTAACAATTTGTTATCCAATAGACCATAAGAAAATAATTAAGTGGTTAGATCCAAATACTTTTAATGTTATTGAAGAGAGAAAATCACCAAAAGTAGGGAATATTAACGAAATATTTAAAGAGTTATATCGAATAAAGGATTATCTTGAAAACTCTAATTTATGCTTTAAAATTCTTTTAATTGATGTTATTGAGTATAAATTACTTGATGGTTGGAATAGTAGTAAAAAACGAGGGGCTACTAAATATGAAAAAATCCCTGTTAATTTAGTTAGGGAAATTGATATAAAAAGTCTAGATGACTATAAAATATTCTTACCAAATGATCTACCACCTACTTTTACTAGTGCAACCTACAAAAGTTTAACAAAAATATCTATTCGGTCTGCACGGCTTGCATTAAATATTTTAAGACATTTAGGAATAATAGAAGTAGTTGGAAAAGAGAAAAATGCATATGTATATTCTAGATGTGAATATTGAAATTTTATGAACTTTGTAGTATAATAATATAATGTTAAAGGAGTAATGATTTATGGGAAGAGCTTATGAAGTAAGAGCAGCTGCCATGGCTAAGACTGCAGCTAAAAAATCAAAAATGTATGCAAAATATTCTATGTTAATTTATAGAGCTGCAAAGAGTGGTATTCCTGATCCCGAAATAAATGTAAATTTAAAACGTGAAATCGAAAAAGCTAAAAAGGCTCAAGTTCCTGCTGATGTAATTAAAAAAGCTGTTGATAAAGCTAAAGGCGGAAGTGCTGATGATTATAATGAAGTAGTCTATGAAGCATTTGGGCCAAATAACTCTATGCTGATTATAGAATGTTTAACTGATAACGTGAATCGTACATTTACAGAAATTAAAACTATTATTACGAAAAATGGTTGTAAAATTGGGGTTCCAGGTTCAGTGCAACATATGTTTAAATCTTCAGCAGTATTTAGTTTTGAAGGTTTAGAAGAAGATGAAGTATTGGAATTATTATTAATGGCAGATTGCGATGTAACAGATGTAGAAGAAGATGATGGTTTAATTACAGTTTATGCGCCAAGTACAGAGTATGCAAAAATTAAAGATGCACTTTTAGAAGCACATCCTGACTTAGAATTATTAGAAGATTTAGTAGCTTGGTTGCCATTAATGAAAGTTAAACTTGAAACAGAAGAAGATAAAGCAATCATCAAAAAAGTTTTAGATCAATTAGAAGATAATGATGATGTACAAAATGTTTTCCATAACATAGAAATGGATTAATTTAACACCACCATTCAGTTAGAATGATGGTGTTTTTTTATTTTCCTCTAAACCAGTTAATAGTTTTAATTAATCTAGTAATTAGAGAGTATGATTTAGTAGCATTCTGATGAAAATTCAGATAATTTTTAGAATAAATCTCATTAATATGTTTTAATCTTTTTGTAAAATCATTATAATTTTTTAATTCTCTATTCGTCCAAGCAACTTCGCTTACTGCAGCTAGTCTAGGTAAAACTTGATATTCTAAAATACTATCATTTGGAACATATTCAGTCCAAAGTGGAGATTCGATTCCAATTATATTATCAGGGCTTATCACTTTACTAAATACTGGTTCAAAATTATATGTCTTATGTAAAGGTGTCATTGAGTATGGATAATCTAAATAAAAGTAGAAGAAGTTTGAAATAATTGTTTTTCTACCTTCGTTAATTTCTTTTATTGTTTTGTTTTTTGTGAAGGGTTTCCAATGCTGGCTGATTACATTATAATTAGTATTATAGTTAATATAATCATTCCAAGCAATTGGAATTTTTCCTTTTTCTCTTAAATAACTAGCAATTTTATTTATAAAGTGGTTTGCAAATTTAGCTTTTGATTTAGATTCTTTCAATAATTTTTTACAACCTTCACACTTTTTATAATTTGCGATTCTTAGCTCATCTCCACCAATATGAATGAATTTACTTGGAAAGATTGCAATTAACTCATCAAGTAAGGAGTAGACAAAATCATATGTATTATCTTTTGTAATACATAAACTTGTCTTCTTAATTCCAAAGTTTTCTGCAACTTTATAGTTTTGATTAATACAAGCAAGTTCAGGATAACTAGCAAGGATTGCAGTAGTGTGTCCTGGAAAATCAATTTCAGGAATAATTTCTATAAAGTTTCGTTTCGCATAATTAATAATTTCAAGCATATCTTCTTTGGTGTAAAAGCCACTATGTGGCGTGTTATCATAGCCACCGCCTAAAAGTTTAGTTCTTTTTCTAGTGGAACCAATTTTTGTTAGTAGTGGATATTTTTCAATTTTAAATCTAAAACCTTGATCATCACTTAGATGAAGATGAAAATAATTGAATTTATGAAAACTTAAAAGGTCAATTAATTTGAAAATTGTCTCTTTCGGAAAAAAGTGTCTTGCAACATCAAGCATAAAACTTCGGTAAGTAAATCTAGGTTCATCCTTAATTAAAATGCAATCTATTGTATATAAATTATTATTAGTATAGATTAATTGTTTTATTGTCTGTAATGCATAAAAAGCTCCTTTGTCCGTTCTTGCTTCCGCAATAATACTTTTTTCTGTTACATCAATAATATAACCTTCTTCATGTAAATCTAAGTTT
>DUVT01000056.1 GCA_012840905.1 Acholeplasmataceae bacterium | reverse complement strand
CGCTGCAACAAACCTCGAAAAAGTTTTAGAAGATTTTACTCCGGAAAAACCAAATGTTCCAATAATTATGAATTATAATGCAAAACCACTAGAGTTTAGTGATTTGAAAAATGCACTTGTAAAACAAGTATACTCACCGGTATATTTTCTTGATACAATCAATAATATGATAAATGATTTTAATGTTGAAAGATTTATTGAGATAGGACCTGGTAGGGTATTGAGTGGCTTTGTAAGAAAAATTGATCGTGATAAAGAGATAATAAATTTTGAAAATTTAAATAATATTAAGGAGTTTAAATAATGGATTTAAAAGGGAAAGTTGCTATAGTAACAGGCGGCGCAACAGGTATCGGGCGTGCGATTGTTCAAAAGTTAGCAAGTTTAGGTGCAACCGTAGTTATTAACTATAACTCAAGTAAAACAGCTAGTGAAGAATTAGTTAATGAATTAACTAGCCAAGGTCATACAGTTGACTGTATTCAAGCAAATGTTTCTAAATTTGCTGAAGCAGAAAAACTAATTAATTACACTGTTGAAAAGTTCGGGCGTGTTGATATTTTAGTAAATAATGCTGGAATTACTCGTGATAATTTAATTATGCGCATGAATGAAGAAGATTTTGACCAAGTTATCGAAGTAAACCTAAAAGGTGTTTGGAATTTATCTAAACATGTAAGTAGAGTTATGATGAAGCAAAGAAGTGGTAAAATTATTAATATCTCTTCTGTAGTTGCAATTATGGGTAATGTTGGTCAAAGTAACTATTGTGCTTCTAAAGCAGGTGTAATTGGCTTGACTAAGTCACTTGCAAGAGAACTTGCAAAACGAAATATTACAGTAAATGCAGTGGCACCTGGATTTATTAAAACTAAAATGACTGATGTTTTAGATGAGAAAATTGTTGACCAAATCGCTAACAATATTCCACTATCAAGATTAGGTGAACCTAGCGATATTGCAAATGTAGTTGCATTCTTAGCTTCACCACTTGCAGATTATATTACTGGCCAAGTATTAAATGTTGATGGTGGACTAGTAATGCAATAGGAAGTGAGAGTTATGAAAAGAAGAGTAGTTATTACAGGAATGGGTGTATTAAGCCCGGTTGGAAACACCGTAGATGAAATGTGGGAAGCGCTACTTGCTGGTAAAAATGGAATTGATAAAATCACGCAATTTGATGCTTCTAATATGAAAGTGCAAATTGCTGGTGAAGTTAAAAACTTTGAGCCAGAAAAATATTTAGATCCGAAAGAATTTAGAAAAATGGATCGTACATTAATATTTGGATTAGTAGCAGCAACTCAAGCATATCAAGACTCTGGATTAGAAAATGTAGAGTTTAATAAAAACCGTTTTGGTACTTTTGTTACAAGTGGCATTGGTGGAATTAACACAATTAAAGAAGAAGCGATTAAAGCTTATGAGCGTGGTGGTGATCGAGTTAGTCCATTCTTTATTCCACATTCAATCATTAATATGGTTGGTGGAGTAATAGCAATTAAATTTGGTGCTAAAGGTCCTAACCTTCCAGTTGTAACTGCATGTAGTGCTGGAACTAATGCCATTGGTGAAGCATTTAGATATATTAGAGATGGATATATTGATGTAGCTTTTGCTGGTGGAAGTGAAGCGCCTATCAATGAATTATCAATTGGTGGTTTCGCAAGTATGCGAGCATTAAATACAAATAATGATCCGGATAATGCTTCAATCCCATTTGATAAAAATAGGAGTGGGTTTGTAGTGGCAGAAGGTTGCGGTGTTGTTGTTTTAGAAGAATATGAACATGCAAAAAAACGCGGAGCGAAAATTTACTGTGAAGTAATCGGATATGGTTCTACATGTGATGCATTTCATATAACAGCTCCTGATGAATCAGCAGAAGGAATTACAAACGCAATTAAACTTGCCCTTCAAGATGCTAAGATTGAACCAGAAAAGATAGATTATATTAATCCACATGGAACTTCAACTCCGTATAATGATCGCTTGGAAACACTAGGAATTAAAAAAGCTTTAGGAGATCACGCATACAATGTTAATATTAGTGCAACAAAATCAATGACTGGACATGCTTTAGGTGCTGTTGGTGCAATCGAAGCAATTATTACTGCTAAGACTCTCCAAGAAGGAATTATTACACCTACAATTAATTTAAGAACACCAGATGAAGAATGTGACTTAAATTACACTGTTGGTAGTCCAGTAAAACGTGATGTGAAATATGCACTAAGTAATAGTGTTGGCTTTGGTGGCCAAAATGCTACACTAGTTTTCAAGAAATTTGAGGAGGGTAAGTAATATGGTTTTATCAAGTGATGAAATACAAAAGATCATTCCCCATAGATATCCATTCCTTTTAGTTGATCGTGTAGATGAACTTGAAGTTGGTAAAAGAGCTGTTGGGGTAAAAAATGTTACTGCTAACGAAATGCATTTTATGGGACACTTCCCAGGAAATCAAGTAATGCCAGGTGTACTAATGATTGAAGCATTAGCTCAAGTTGGTGCAGATGCAATTCTAGCAGATGAAAAAAACAAAGGAAAAACTGCTTATTTTGCAGGTATTAAGAATGCTAAATTCCGTCGTAAAGTAGTTCCAGGAGATACATTAGTACTTGAAGCTGAATTAACTCGAATTAAAGGTCCATTTGGTTTAAGTACTGGGATTGCAAAAGTAAATGGCGAAGTAGCATGTGAATGTGAAATAATGTTTACAATTGGTGACTAAACATGAGTAAAATAGATTTCTTTCAATATGTAATTGAATTCGATGAGATCGATTCTACAAATCTCTACCTAAAAAATAATTATCAAACCCTTCCTAACTATACAATTATCAAAACAAAATACCAAACTTTAGGCCAAGGCCAGTTTGGAAGAGTCTGGGAATCTAATTATAACGAAAACCTTCTTTTCTCCTTATTAATAAAAAAAGATTTACCTTTTGTCGTTAAAGATGCTAATCCAATCTTTGTTAGTGCCATCTTAGCTATGCTTGATGAATTTGGTATTGAAGCAAGTTTCAAATATCCAAATGATATTCAAGTGGGTGGTAAAAAACTAGCTGGGATTTTAATCGAAACAAAGTTCTCAGGACCAAATGTTGATTATGTAATAGTTGGGATAGGGTTAAATGTTAACCAAACTGAATTTAATGCCCCTAATGCAGTTTCATTAAAAAATATTTTAGGTAAAGATTTTGATATTGATTATGTCTTTAAAAAGTTACTAAAACATTTAAGTAATAGTGTTTTACTTGCTAATTTAATGTATTTAGTAAGAATGAACGAAGAAAGATAAAAAAGTTTT
>DUVT01000055.1 GCA_012840905.1 Acholeplasmataceae bacterium | reverse complement strand
TGGTGGAAAACAATATCGTGTAGCTCAAAACGACGTTTTATATATTGAAAAACTAGATGCAGCTGAAGAAAGCGAAGTTGTTTTTGATAAAGTTTTAATGGTTAACGGTAAAGTTGGTAAACCTTACGTTAAAGGGGCTAAAGTAACAGCTGTAGTTCAAAAACAAGGTAGATCAAAGAAAGTTATCGTTTATAAATACAAACCAAAGAAAAACTACCACAAAAAACAAGGTCATCGTCAACCTTTTACAAAAGTACTTATTACTGCAATTGAAGGTTAATAATGATCAATGTATTAGTAAAAGCTAATAAAGATAATGAAATAAATTATCTTCATGTTAGCGGACATGCAAATTATTCAGTAGCTGGAAGTGATATAGTCTGTGCTGCAGTATCTGCAGTAATGTATTCGACTATAAATTTACTTAGTAAAGTTTGTCCTAAATTTGAATTTAAGGAAGATGAAAATAAAGCTACTATGGAAGTTGAAATTAAAGAAACTAACGAGTTTACTAATATTGCCTTAGACAATTTAGTCGAAACTCTAAGTTCAATCGAAAGAGATTATAAAAAATATATCAAAATCAAATTTGAATAGTAAGGAGGTAACACTCGTGTTAAGGATAAATCTTCAGTTTTTCGCCTCTAAAAAAGCAGGTGGATCAACTAAAAACGGTCGTGACTCTATTGGTAAAAGACTTGGAATGAAACTTGCTGATGGACAAGAAGCATCTGCAGGTGCTATTATCTTCCGCCAAAGAGGAACAAAAATTCACCCTGGAAATAATGTAGGTAGAGGTAAGGATGATACTTTATTTGCATTAATTGATGGGTTCGTTAAATATGAACGTAAAGGTAAAAATAGAACACAAGTATCAGTTTATGAAACTAGATAAAAACCAAGCACTAAAGATTTTTCTTTAGTGCATTTTTAAACTTAAATTTGGAGTGATTAATTATGTTTATTGATGATGTAAAAATAGTTGTAAAAGCGGGAAAAGGCGGTAATGGAGCCGTTGCTTTTCGTCGTGAAAAATATGTTCCCCTTGGTGGCCCAGCTGGTGGTGATGGGGGGAAAGGTGGAAGTGTTATCTTTGTTGGTGATGAAGGTCTAACAACTTTACTTGATCTTCGCTACCAAAAAATAATTAAAGCTCCAAATGGGGAAAATGGTAAAGCGAAAAATCTTTATGGTAAAGATGGTGAAAATGTCTATGTTCGTGTACCTGTTGGAAGTATAATTCGTGATATCGATAATGATATAATTATTGCAGACATAACTAGACATGGACAAGAAGTTGTTGTCTGCGAAGGTGGCAAAGGTGGTAGAGGTAATACTAGCCTTGCAACCCCACGTATAAGTGCCCCAGAATATGCAGAAAACGGCTTATCAGGAGAAACTAAAAATATGCAAGTAGAATTAAAAGTTCTTGCAGATGTTGGTTTAGTAGGTTTTCCAAGTGTAGGAAAAAGCACTTTAATCTCTGTAGTTAGCGCTGCAAAGCCAAAGATTGCAGACTATCATTTTACAACCCTAGTTCCAAACTTAGGAGTTGTAAGAGTTAAAGATGGTAGAAGTTTTGTAATGGCTGACCTTCCTGGATTAATTGAAGGTGCTAGCCAAGGTGCAGGTTTAGGATTTAGATTTTTAAGACATATTGAAAGGACAAGAGTTATTG
>DUVT01000054.1 GCA_012840905.1 Acholeplasmataceae bacterium | reverse complement strand
CCACGTGTTAATAAAGTTTTATAAGTATTTCTTATTATACGATCTGCAAGATCGTATTTTTCATATTTCTTAACACCATGTAGACTCTTATCAGTGCTTGCTCTTTTTGTAAAATCTGTTTTGACTTTACCATCTTCATAATATAAATCCTTGCCAATAATTACGCCTACATAATCAAACTCTAAACCTTGTGAAGTATGAATACAGCCTACCTGGTCAAAACTCTCTTCATCGATTGCCCAAGTTTCAGTATTACTGAAGTTCCATTGAGCAATAAATCCATCTTCTAAATGGATATCATATTTACTTATATCTTTCTTTGATATCCAATCATATGTATAACCTGCTAGCATTCTTGATTTGTTGTTTATTTTATTTTTTTCTCTTAAATCTTCTCTCATCTTCGAAGGAGAATCATAAACTTTGATATCGTAATCTAAATCAAAACCATCTTTATTTGCTGTTTCTCTAATTTCTAGTAAATCATCTAAAAATGCTAAATATCCTTCACTACCGTTACATCTAAATTGAGATGTTAGTTTAAGATCTTCTCCATAATGTATAATGCTCCCTTGTTTTCTAGCTTGTTTTTTAATCTCTTCAATACTTCCAAAATCTTTAATCGTAACTATTTGATCTTCATCGATAAAAAACACACTAATTTTTGAAGCATGAATTAGTTCTTTAATTTGATTTTCACCTTTGTTTGAAAACAAACCGGATTTCTTATTCAATCTATGGGCTTCATCTATCAAAAGTAAGTCAAAGTCATTTTTTCTTGAATCAACAAAAGTACCAGAACCTTTAAATAAATTTTTAATGTAACTCTTTTTAAAATTATTTTGAACTAGTTTCGCAGAATATACAGCTTTTGGAGCATTATTTTTTGTAACATAACTAACAGTTCTATCTCTAAAATAAGCTAATAAATTAATTGCAATAACACTTTTTCCCGTTCCTGGTCCACCTTCAATTATTATTGTATGTTTTTGATCTGACTCCATGGATTTTTCAACTAAATCTTTTATTGTTTCAAAAGCTACTTTTTGCTCATCAATCATTTCAAACTCTTTATTCCCAGTCATCATTGAAGCAATCGCATCTTGCAATGACTTAGATGGTCTTATTTTTCCATGATCTATCTCATAAAGAGTTCTACCTTGATCAGATTTTTTTATATATTTTATTATAAAGTCTTGTAACTTTTTAGCATCCTTTTTTAAAAAAACTGGTGATAAATTTATAATTTCTTGATATCTTTCATTAATTAATTCATCTTTATATCTATCATGGAAATTATGTAAGAAACTACAAGGTTTAAGTTTTACATTCCCATCTTCTACATAAGCATTAAAATTCTCGATTAATTTTGCATATGAGTAAGCTTGATATGATGGATGTGGGACTAATCTTTTTGCTCCACCAACAAAAGTCATAACTAAGTCCTCTTTGTCTGTTCTTTCAACTCGTTCCCATTGTTTTAATTCTATAATTACAACGTTTTGGTTATTCTCATCATCATATCCTGAAATCAAAAAGTCTACACGTTTTGATGTAGCTG
>DUVT01000053.1 GCA_012840905.1 Acholeplasmataceae bacterium | reverse complement strand
CTACTACTTTTTTATATTAAAATAAATTAAAATAAATTTATAAATTTGTTTCAATTAACTATAAAAAGGATTTTACTACTTATTTTATAAACGAAGGATACATTTACTTTATATCTAAATTGTGGTAAAATTTAAAAAGTGATTCGAATGATAAAAAAGATATTTTGAAACTGAAAACTCTAGAAAATAAGATGCAATATTAATAATTGATAAATGAGAGTAGGAATAAATATGGGAATTTATAAGGAAGGCAAACATTTAATAAAAATTATTAGCTCAGTAATTAATAATATAAAACTTCATCAACTTGAAGATGAGATTGATTATAATATGCTTTTTAAACTTGCAAAGTTTCATAGTGTAGAAAGTTTGCTTTATAGAGGGATAATAAAAAATGAGATTAGTATTCCAAGTGATATATTAAAACAACTAGAAAAAATAAATACTATTAATATATATAAAGAAGCAACACAAGATGTAGAAAAAACTGCAATAGCTACTGCTCTAGAAAAAAATAATATAAAACATATGTTTTTAAAAGGTGTTATCATTAAAAAAATGTATCCTGCAACTTATCTACGTTCGATGGCTGATATAGACATATTAGTCGAAAAAGGGATGTTGAAAAAAGTAAAAGCAGTGATGAAATCACTAAATTATAAAGTGAATAAAATAGGTGGCAATCACGATGTGTATTATAAAAGACCATTTATGAATATTGAGATGCATCGTAATATGATCGATGAAAAATACGAATTTGCTAAGTATTATCAAAATATTTGGAGTAAGTTAATTAAGAGTGACAATAAAAACTATGAGTATTATTTAACTGATGAAGATTATTATATTTATTTAGTTGCTCATCTTGCAAAACATTTCGCAAATGGTGGAACAGGTATAAGATCTATTATTGATATTTATATATATTTAGAACATAAACGTGAACTTAACTGGAAATACATTAATGAAGAGTTTTCTAAATTACAATTAAGTCAGTTTTCTGAAAACATAAAAAGATTAGCATATTATTGGTTTGGTGATGGAGAAGTTAGTGAGGATTTAGATTTAATAAGTGAATTTATTATTGGCAGTGGAACTTATGGAATTACTACAAATTCAGTGATAGTTAATGGATTTATGGGAGAAGAGAGTGATTCTCTTAGTTCAGGAAAATTAAGATATATTTTTAAAAAAACTTTTCTTCCTTATAAAGATATGAAAATAATCTTTCCAGTTTTAAAATACTTACCATTTTTACTACCTATTTATTGGGCGATTAGACTAATGAAAATTCTTTTTAAAAGAACTAAAACAGTTAAATCTGTCTATAAAGATTTAAAAAATATAGATAAAAATAAAGTAGAAAAAGTTAAAGAAGTACATAATAAAGTTGGAATTAAAAAGGATTAATTATGGATATAATAATCAAAATAGTAGCAGTTAGTGTTGTAGATAAAAGAGAAAACATCATTAGTTGAATTTTAAAATAAATTGTTGTTTGTAGAAGTAGATTTTATTCAAATCTACTTTTTTAATTTTTATTTATTTGTATAGTTTTTATATGTTATAATTAATATATAAGGAGATAGATATGAAATTAGCATTTACAATTAACCCCCTAAGAACAAAAGAAGAAATTAATAGTTTTAAAGAAGTATTAGAGTTAGGTATGTATCAAGGTGTGGAAATTTTCTATCCGAAAGCTGATAAAAGAGTTGATTATACGGAAGGAATAAATAGCATAAAACAAGAATTTCCAAATCTTGAGTTTGTAATGCATTTACCATATGGTGAAGATGCAAATATATGTGATTTAGAAAACTACGGTGAATCACTAAATTTATTAAAAGAAGCAATTAGTTATGCTAATTTGTTTGCTGTAAAAAAGTTGACCCTACATTTAGGTAGAGTAAATAAGGAGATTGATCGAACTATTTTTATAAATCATATTGTAAAGGTCTTAACTGATCTGTGTAATTATGCGAAAAAATATGGTATGTTTGTGATGATCGAAAATATGCCTGGTAGTGGCGAGTTGGGGTATAGTCCTAAAGAGATTTTAGAAATTATAAATGAGGTTAATTTAGATAATTTGAAATTCATTTTAGATACTGGCCATGCAAATGTAAGTGAATATGAAATAGCTGATTATGTAAATACTTTAGTAGATCATCTTATGCATCTACACTTAAATGATAATGATGGCACGAAAGATCAACACGCACCATTTGAAAGTGGCAATATCGATTTTGAAAAGTTTATTAACTTGATGGAAGAAATAAATTATCAAGAACTATACTGTTTAGAGATTATTTTTAAAGATGTAGAAGACTTAAAAGTTAATGCAAAGGCACTTAGGAGTTATAAAAAATAGATTGAGAAAAATGTAAGATTATAGTATAATAAGTTTAAGTAATAAATAGAAATTAAAGAAGAGAGGATATATGGAAAAGATTAAAATAGTTACCGATTGTACAAGCGACCTGAGTGAAGAATTAATTGAAAAACATAATATTCACACTGTGCCGTTAATAGTTAATATCGGTGGTAAGAGTTATAAGGATAAAGAAGAAATTAATACAAAAGAATTATTTGAAAAAGTAAAAGAATACGATGAATTACCTAAAACTTCAGCACTTACTCCACATACATACTATGAGCTTTTTAAAGATTTGATAGATCAAGGTTATAGTGTGCTTTATATGGGTATTGGTAGTGGGTTTTCATCTTGTTATCAAAACTCAATGATTGCAAGTGAAGACTTACCAAAAGATAAACTTAGAATTGTTGATTCTGCTAACCTTTCAAGTGGAATTGGTTTGTTATTATTAAAAGCTGCTAAGTTTAGAGATGAAGGTAATTCACTAAATGAGATCGCAGATAAATTAGAAGTGCTAGTTCCAAAGGTAAGAACTATGTTTTCAATCGATACTTTAGAGTATTTACATAAAGGTGGAAGATGTAGCGGAACAGCAAGATTTTTTGGTTCAATGTTAAAGATAAAACCGATTATAAGAGTTGTAGATGGGAAGATGGTTGTTGCAAAAAAGCCAAGAGGGAAATACAAAGTTGCACTTGATACACAACTTGATTACTTTATGCATGATAAAGATAATATCGATCCAGAAAATATTTTTATTACTCACTGTCTAGCTCATGATGAAGACATTGAGTACTTAAAGGAAAAAATTACTCAAACGATAGATGTTAAAAACTTGCATGTTACAAACGCAAGTTCTGTTATCTCAACCCATTGTGGTCCGAGAACAATTGGTATATTGTATATAGTTGATTAAGAAGAAAGTAAAAAGTGCTTAAAGTAAGTTGTGAAACTTATCAAGCACTTTTTTTAAAACGATATGGAAGTGAAGTTAAATGATAGAATTACTAGCGCCTGTAGGAAGCATAGAAGCATTTTATGCAGCAATCAATAATAAAGCTGATGCGATATATTTGGGTGGAATGAAATTTGGTGCCCGTGCCTATGCTAACAATTTTGATAATGAAAAATTAAAAGAAATAATAAAGACAGCGCATTTATTTAATGTAAAAGTTTATGTTACTGTTAATACAGTTATCTTTGATGAAGAAATTCCAGAATTAATTGAATTTTTGGATTTTCTTTATTTGAATGACTGTGATGCCATAATTATTCAAGACTTAGGAGTTTTAAACTTAGTTAGAAATAGATATCCTGATTTTGAAATTCATGCATCAACACAAATGAATATACATAGTGTTGAAGAAGCAAGGACTTTAAAGGACTTAGGAGTTAGACGAATTGTTGTTGCAAGAGAAATTGATCTTGAATTGATTAAAAAAATCAAAGAAGAAGTTGGAATAGAAATTGAAGTTTTTGTTCACGGTGCTCTTTGTATATCAAGTTCTGGCAAATGTTATATGTCTTCAATAATTGGTAGACGCAGTGGTAATCGCGGTAGATGTGCTCAACCTTGTAGATTGCAATATAAGCTAAAAGATGAAGAAGGCTACTTAATTAGTCCTAAAGATTTATATAGCCTACCAAGAATTAATGAATTAATCGAAGCTGGTGTTGATTCCTTAAAGGTTGAAGGCAGAATGAAACGTCCAGAGTATGTTGCACAGATTGTACTAAGCTATCGAAAAGCAATTGATACAACAGTTAGAGGTCAGGAATTTGATCTCGAAAAGGAAGAATTAAATTTAAGAAAAATATTTAATCGTGATTTTACAAAAGGTTACTTATTTAATGAAACAGATGATAATTTAATAAACAAGAATGCAAGTAACCATCAAGGTGTGGAAATTGGTGAAGTTGTATATAGTAAAAGTAAACAAGTTAAAATTAAACTTACAAGTTCATTAGTTAAAGGCGATAGTGTTAGGATTGTTGGGAAGAAACAAGATGCAATTACTGTTAACCAAATGTATCTAGGAAAAAGATTAGTTGATAGTGCAAAAGCAGGAGAAATTGTTACCTTGCCTTCACATATTGATGGCTTAACAAATTCTCAAGTCTTTTTAACAACATCCCAAAACCAAATTACTGAACTAAGTAAAACTACAAATGAAATAACAAGAAAAATTCAAATTACAGGTGTAGTAAAGGTTGTTGATGACTATCTTACTTTAGAGTTGAATTATAATGGATTTACACAGAAAACAAAAAGTTTGGAAAAAGTACAAACGCCAAAAACAATTAGTGTTAATAATAGATTACTTGATCAAATCTCTAAAACTAATAATACATATTTTGAGTTTAGCGAGTTAAAACTAAATATTGATAAAGAAATCTTTATAAGTATTAAGGCTATAAATGAATTAAGAAGAAGAGCTTTAGATGACTTTTTCAACTTAATTGGCACGTATTATAATAATCGAAAAATTATTGATTTAGACTATAATATTACAAAACTTGAGAGTAATGAAGCTAATTTCATTTGTAAAGTAAGAACTAAAGAACAACTTGAAGCTGTAATGGATTCAGGAATTAAAGAAGTCTATGTTACAGATCATGAATTACTTAATTTTGTAAGAGAAGATATAAGGGCATATTATGTAGAACCAAGAGTTGTAACTAGTGAGGTAAATGTAAATTTTAGGATGGTGCATGAAAGATTAAAGTGCTTCAATAGTGAACCAACTTCAACTTACTTAAATGTTACAAATGCTCTAGCTGTAAATTTATTAGAAAATTTAGGTGCTAGATCAGTAGGATTATCATTAGAATTAAGTATAGATCAAATAAAAGAATTAATTAAAAACTATGAAAATCTTTTTAAGCGTAAACCAAACTTAGAACTTGAAGTTTACGGAAGATATGAACTTATGCATTTAAAGTATCGTTTAGGATTAACTAATGAAGAGTTAACTGGTGAAAATGAACTTGTTGATAGGAAAAAATTCTCATTTCCTCTACTTTTAGAAGGTGGATATGTTAAAATATTAAATAGCAAGAGAGTTCATTTGATTGATTATTTAGATGAATTAATTAATTTAAATGTAAAACCAATAATTAATTTTACTATTGAATCAATCGATGAAGTTAAAACTATTCTAGATATTTATTTAAATAATAAAAATCACAAAATTACAGATGTGACTATTGGTCATATAAAAGAAGGTGTAATATGAACAGGTGGTTTAAATTAGACAACGCAGCAAAAGTATTTCCGTCCGTATCAAGTAAAAGACGTCCAAATGTGTTTCGTTTATCGATGGAATTAACTGAAGAGATTGATCCTGAAATTCTTCAAAAAGCTTTAAATGTTACAATTGAACGTTTTAAGTCTTTAAAAGTTAAATTAAAACGAGGATTATTTTGGTATTACTTAGATCCAAATCACGAGGAAATTAAAGTATTTAAAGAAAATCCATTTATATGTAAGGCGATCAATCGGAAGGAAAACAACGGTTACTTATTTAAAGTTTATTATTATCGAAATCGAGTAACAGTTGAGATTTTCCATACTTTAACTGATGGTACTGGTGGTATGGAACTCTTGAAGGCAATTTGTTTTAACTATTTAGTTTTAAAAGGTTATGACTTAGATAGTGAGAATTTAATCTTAACTGATGTTGAATCAACTTATGAAGAATTCCAAGATAGTTATTTAAAAAACTATGATACTAATGTAAAAAGTGCTCCACGTGACGTGAAGGCATTAAAGTTAAAAGGAACTTTATATGATGATTCTTGGTTAAGTTTAATAATTGGAAATTGCGATTTGGAAAAAACAAAACAAGTTGCAAAGTCATACAATGCAACGATAACTGAGTTTTTATGTGCTTGTTTAATTAAAACAGCAATGCGAACTCCTTATATGTTTGAGTCTAAAAAACTACCATTCCAAATGCTAATTCCAGTAAATTTAAGAAAAGAGTTTCCTTCTAAAACTTTACGAAACTTTTCATTAGTTATTTCAAGCGGTACTAAGATTGATCAAGAATTAAAATTTGAAGAGATTTTAAAAATTGTTCAAGCGGATTTTAAAGCTGGCTTACAAAGAGATTACTTACATGGGCAAATAGTAGCGAATGTAGTATTAGAAAAAAATATCTTTATGCGTCTAACTCCACTTTTCTTAAAAGAGATTGCTTTAAAAATTGGATTTAAAGCATGGGGAGATGCGATTAATTCGCTAACTATTTCTAATTTAGGAAAAGTAAGTTTACCAAAATCTATGGAACCATATGTAGAAAAGGTAATCTTTGCAAACGGCGCATCGCATACAATTCCGATTAATTGTGGTGTTGTAAGTTTTAAAAATAACTTAACAATATGCTTTATTAGTTCAATCATTGAACGAGATTTTCAAAGGGAATTTTTCAGATTACTTACAAGCTTTGGAATAAAGGTTGTAATTGAATCTAATGAATTAGAGGTGTAATATGAAAAGATGCAACAAATGTAATTTAGAAGTTAATTCGATTCGTAAGACATGTCCCCTTTGTTTATCAGTCTTAGAAAGCGATGGGCAAATTTATTATAAAAAATATCCAACACCGAAAATTATACCTCATAAGCGTAGTTTGGTTTTAAGGATATTAGCGTTCTTAAGTATTGTCGCAATTATTGCTTGTCTTATAATTAATGTAATGACTTATAAAAAAAGTGGAACTTTATGGAGTATAATTGTAATTTTTAATATTGGCTATTTCTGGTTACTAATAAAATCTACATTTAAAAAAGAAGGAAATGTACCAATTCGTTTAGTAATCCAAACAATAGCTATATCTTTATTACTTGCAGTAATAGATTACTTTACAGATAAAAGCAGATGGTCAGTAAACTATGTTATTCCATTTATTACAATGGCATCTTTACTTTCAATTTTATCTTTATCTATTGGAAGTAAGAGTCGTTATATCAACTACTTTTTACACATCATTACTGCAGTTTTACTCGCATTTGTTCCGATTATCTTATGGCTAGTTAAACTCGCGACGGTATTGTGGCCATCGCTTGCAGCAGCAAGTCTTGCAGCAGCCACACTAATTGGCATGATTGTTATTGGTGATAAAGAAACAAAAGAAGAAATTAAAAAGAGATTTCATATTTAGGAGGAGTGATGGGAAAGAAGAAGGTAAATCTTAAACAAAGATTTATCATTATTATTTTAATTGTTTTAGGACTTGGAGTTTTAGGTTTAGGTGGTTATTCTCATATTAAATTTAATGATGAATATTTAGAGTCAGTTGAGAATATTAATGAGATTAAAGATTTTATAGCATCTAGAATTGGAACTGAAGTTTCAAGTGATCTTAATTTAGACTTTCTGTATTATGGCGAGGAAGTAGAAATAGATGTAAAGTCGTCTAAACCTAATATAATTTCTAATGAAGGTTTAGTAATTCGACCAAGTTCAAAAGAAGGTAATCAACAAGTAGATTTAGAATTCACTATTTATTTAAAACCTAAAGATAGTCTAAAAAATATATATTATACATTACGTGGAAATACACATAAGTTTGTAATTAATGTAAATGTCATAAAAGCTGAACTTACTCATTTAGAGATATTAGAAGAAGTAAGTGAGCAAATCTATGTTCCAAAAGTAACTAAGTCTAATGTTGGCTTAATTAAAGAAATACCTTATTATGAAAACTTGCTTATTACTTGGGAAAGTAGTAATCCAAGTGTTATAACAAGTGATGGAAATGTACTCAATACTGGCAGTGCAACATTAGAAGCGCATCTTGTACTTGGAGTTGATGAAAAGTATTTAAGTTTTGATATAGAAGTTGTAGATGAATTTAGTGATGTTGTTGAAGTAGAAGAAGACTTTTCTAATGTTTCAGGCAGTGAATCTTATATTGAACCTAAAGAGTTTAGTGGCTTTATAGCACGTGAAGCTAGGATTGAAAATAATGCCTTAAGATTTAGAGTTCACACAGGTGCTGAAATTGAATATTTAAAAACGATTAAAAATCCTACAAGATTGACACTAACTTATGAAGCGATAACAAGTTCTGCTTTCACTCAAGATGTTTTAATTAAATTAATGACTAGTGTAGATGGTGGCATAACCTGGCAAGAAAGTCAAATAGTAAATATTAATAATAATGAGAAGACTTTTTATGAATTCGATTTATCAACTTATGATGAAGTGAAAGTTAAGTTAGTTACAGAAACTGCTTATGCAACAATGTATATATACATCGATGATCTAAAAATTGAACGCAAGTTTAATGAAGAAGATGTAAAACAGGCGATGAATGTAATAATGCCAAAGAGTGTAAACTCTTCACACATTTTACCTTTATCAACTCCATATGGAGGAATTATAAAATGGCAAAGTAGTGATGAAGATGTAATTACAAATGATGGTTATGTAAAATTGACTGATGGCAAGAGTAATGTAACCTTAACTGCAACTATTACTGGAGTGTTTGCTGAGTTTACTTTAGATTTTGAATTAACAGTTTTAGCTGGTGGTGAAACCCTACCAGTTGAAGTGTTCTTCATCGATGTAGGTAAGTATGGTGATGCTGATAATGGTGAAGCATTTTACTTTAAGATTGGCAGTATCGACATTTTAGTTGATTCGGGAGATAATAGAGTTGCAACAAGACAAGTGTTAAGTGAAGTTATCGATGAAAATAGCGAAGACAAAGTTATTGATTATGTGATTGCAACTCATCCTGATGCTGACCATATCGGAAGTATGAAGTATGTATTTGATACTTATGATATTTTAAATGTAATTTACTTTGAAGGTACTCATACTTCAAACCTGTATCAAACTTTTGTTGATTCAATTAACAATGAAAACTTGGTAAGTGAATGTACAATTTTACAATCCATAAATAATCAAAATGGTTGTAAAAAGGTACTTGAACTTGCGCCAAGTGTAAAAATAGAATTTATAGATACTGAAAACTATACAGCGAGTGATCCTAATGGTCGTAGTATTGTCTTTGTTTTAGAAGCATATGAAACTAGACTTTTAATGACAGGGGATGCTGATGGTGCAAGTTTGGAAACTAAATATATGAATAAAGTGGGCGATGTTGATATATTAAAGATGGCTCATCATGGCTCTAGACAAGGTACAAATACAAGCTTGTTAGAAGCAGTTGATCCTGAATATGT
>DUVT01000052.1 GCA_012840905.1 Acholeplasmataceae bacterium | reverse complement strand
TTCAATGTTGAAGATTGCAGGAGTACCCCATTGGAATGTATATGTTCTAATATAAATTCCGTTGTACTCTAAATCTTCAAACTTGTTGTCATAAATATCAAAGTATCCATATGTAGAACCGTAGTCAAAACGAATTGCATCACGGTCTCCACCTAAGAATTCATTTCTTGCGATAACAGCATTAGCAACACTTAGTAAGTATACATGTGTATCACTAACATTTTCAAACTTGTTACCGATAATTCTTGTATCATGCATCCAAGTTCCATGTTGTGCAAGAGAAATGAATCCTGGAATTGTAGCATTATCTTTTGCAGTTGTACCATAAGCTTCATAAACTGTTTGTTTCCAAGCAATTGTAGCTTCATCTGTATCAACTACATAGTTATTTTCAAATAAGAAGTTTCTAGTTCCAGCAGATACTTCTGGTCCGAATTGACGAACTCTAGCAGCACCTGTAAATGTAAATCCTTTAATACTTACATTACTTGTATTATTTATTGACCATACATTTGTAATTACTACAGCTGTTTCAGAATCAAGTTTGAATGGTTCATCATCAACAACCGGGCTAAGTTTAGCTTGCATTGTTTCTAATTTTACAGCCTTAGTAATTTCAACATCTTCATCATAAGTTCCTGGTAAAACAATAATTCTACCGCCAGCTTTTACTGCTTCTAGTGCATCATTAATTGTTGCGAAAGCATTAGATCCAAAAACAAATTTCATTCCATCAAAGAATACTTCTTCATCTTCAGCTTTTTCGCTCCATTCAGCACTTACAACTATAGCATCCATTGCTTCAATAGATGTATATGTGTATTCAAGACTTCCAACACCTTCAAATTTAGCTTTGATAGCATCGTCTTCTAAGTCAAGTGGATTTCCATCCAAGTCACCAAAGAAATTAAAGTCCATATTTACTAACGCAGGGTTAGTTGTTGCAGTATCAGTAGCATTCTTATTGTTATGAATGAATTTTTCAGGAACACCTAAGAATATGTTGTAATTTACATTTG
Source organism: Acholeplasmataceae bacterium (assembly GCA_012840905.1). GTDB lineage: Bacteria > Bacillota_I > Bacilli_A > ML615J-28 > CAG-698 > DUVT01. The sequence goes on along the minus strand of DUVT01000052.1, from coordinate 2,800 downwards.
CTTCCCATATATATGTATTATGGTTTTCTGTTGTTGCATTATTTCTTAACATTAAGAAGTTATAGCAACTTTCAAATGTATTATGAGTGATTTCTAATTTTGCACCAAATTCTTGGTATGCGCTTGAAGAAATAGCGCCACTGAATAATTCATCTTGGCCGATATTCTTGAAGTAGTTATTTTTAACTTCAATTACATTTAGATTAGTTTCGTATGATTCTTTATCTGCACCAACAGCTCTGAAATATACTCCGTTATAACCACCTAGTTCATCATTAACGAATTTATTACCTTCAACTAATGTCTTACCATAGTTATAACCGCCATCGATACGAACTGCATCATATCCGAAGTTTCTAAATGTATTATTTTTAATTGTAATTCCTCTTGTATTACCAATAACTACGTTTGTAGCAGGAATGTTTTCAAATTTATTGTTTTCAACAACAGCATTTTCAATTGGTTTATTTTGTTTCCAAAGAGTTAAGAAACCAGTTAATGTATAGTCTCTTAATGCACTCCACGGTTTACTAGATTCTTCAATATCAAATGCATAGTTGTTTTTGAATGTAAAGTCTTTAGTAGCACCTAAAGCTTCAACTTTTCCAGTTTCAGTGAATGATAAACCATTAATAGTTAATCCTTCAACTCCGTCATTAAATGTAATCTTACCTTTAATGATTGCTTGATTATCTAAATCAAATGCAGCAGTGTTTGGATCCTTATCTTTATTATCTGAGTAGATAGTTACATTGTTCTTATCTACTAATAGATCACCAGTATAGGTTCCAGGGTAAACATAAATTTCACTACCATCATTTAACATAAATTCGCCAAAATCACCGAATGCATTAACACCATAGTAATAATCTACTTCATCAATAGTGATTTTTTCGAATCTTTCCGAGTCTTTTAGAGTTTCATCTACGATTATTTTATTATGTTCAGGTTCACCAATTTCTTCAATTACCTTAACATTTACTGAACTTGTAACTGTTTCATCAAGTGCAGATTTTACAGTAATTACTACATCACCAGGTGCAACCCCAACAACTTTTCCAGTTTCAGTAACCGTTGCTATAGTTTCATCGCTTGAAGAATAAACAACACTTTTATCTGCAACTTCTGGATGTACTACAAATGATAATTGCATTTCTTCATTTACTTGAATAATGCTGTAAGGTGCACTAAGGTTAATTACACTTGGTGCAGGAATAATAACTTCGATTTCTTTTGTTCCTTTAATTTCATCATTTACAGTTGATGTTGCAGTAACAGTAACTATACCAACTGCAAGAGCTTGTAATAAGCCATTGTCATCAATAATAGCAACACTATTATTGCTTGATGACCAAATTACTGTATCAACAGCAATTTCAGGGTTAACAACAGCAATCAATTGTAGCGTTCCATAAAGATGAACTGTACTTTCACCTGATTCTGTTGTAACAACGATTTCTGTTGGATCTGGAGCAACAACTTCAATTTCCACTTCATGTTTAATGTTAGTATCTGCTTTTGCTTTAGCAGTGATTTTCACTGATCCAATTCCAACAAACGAAACTTTACCATTTTGATCAACTGTAGCTACTTCTTCATCACTTGTTGACCACTCTACTTCTTGAGAAGCAGTAGCAGGTAGAACATTAGCCTTAAGTTGTGCATTTTCACCAACTTTAGCTTCAGTAGGAGCATCACTAATTACAACACTTGTTGGCATAACAACCGGTTTAGCCTCAACTATAACCTTAATTGATGCCTCAACATCTTTATCTTTTACTTTAGCTGTAATTGTAGCTTCTCCAACTGCGATACCCTTTACTTTCCCATCAGTAACAGTAGCAATATTAGAGTCTGAAGAAGTCCACTCTAAAGTTACGTCTTCACCAACTAATTCGTATTCGAGTTCAATTTCCTCGTCTACTTTGATAGTAACTTCACTATCCGTAAATCGCAATTCAACTTTATCACCACAAGCAACTAAAACTACGAATAACGCAAGTGATAATAATAGCATAATGAATTTTGATAATTTACGCATCTACTTCTGATAATTTAAGCTTTTTTTCGTATTGGCCAAAGCTTAAATTACTCCCTCCATTTTTAATTTTTGCCAATACACAAACGTTTACATTATGTATTATAACATAATTTATAAAAAAAATAAAGTTTTTTATTTAATAACTATTGCTTTTTTACTAAGATTTATAAATATAATTGCGATATAAGATAATAAAAAAGCACTTCAAAAATATTATTTTGAAATGCTTCCTACAAATTCCTTAACTTTTTCGACACTATCTAACTTTTCCCAAGGAAGATCTAAGTCAGGTCTACCAAAATGACCATAACTTGCAACTTGCTTATAAATAGGTCTACGTAAATTTAAATGATTAATTATATCTTTAGGTGTTAGTTTAAATACGCCCCTAATTATTTGTACAATCTCTTCATCAGTATATTTTGAAGTGTTAAATGAATTCACCATTATTGAAGAGGGTTCTGCCATGCCAATAACATAAGATAACCCAATTTCTAACTTTTCTGCAATCCCAGCTGCAACTAAGTTCTTAGCTATGTATCTTGCCATATATGATGCACTTCTATCAACTTTTGTTGGGTCTTTACCACTAAATGCACCACCACCATGATGAGCATACCCACCATATGTATCAACAATAATTTTTCTACCAGTTAAGCCTGAGTCACCTTTTGGCCCACCAATTACAAATCTTCCTGTTGGATTAATATGAAACTTAGTTTCATCATCAATTAATTCGCTTGGAATTACATATTTAAT
>DUVT01000051.1 GCA_012840905.1 Acholeplasmataceae bacterium | reverse complement strand
GTGATATCGAACTTGACTTTATGCAAGTATCTTCATATAAAGGTGTTAAATCAACTGGAACTGTTGTAATGCTTAAAGATATAATTGCTTCAGTTGAAGGACGACATGTTGTCTTAGTTGAAGACATTGTAGATACAGGCTTAACTTTAAATGAAGTTATGAATGTACTTGATGATCGTGGTGCACTTTCTATTGAAACTGTTACATTGCTTGATAAGCCTGAAAATAGGGTTGTAGAAATGAAACCAAAATATATTGGACATACTATACCTAATAAGTTTGTTATCGGGTTTGGCCTTGATTTTGATGAGAAATATCGTAATTTAGATTACATCGGCGTTCTGAAAGAGTCCGAGTATAAGAATTAAGGAGGATTTTGATGGCACAAGGACCACAATTAAGACCAAAAAAAGGTAAGAGTTTAGACTTTGGGGTCATAGCTATTGTTATATTATTAATCGTAGGTATTTTTATCTTTATGAGAAATATAACAGGTAGACCTGACGAACTATCATATACAGACTTTAAAGAGTATGTAGAAGATGGGCGAATTCAAAGTGTAACTGTTACCCCAGTTGGTGGCGAAAATATAGGATTAGATAATATTACTGGTGAATATATAGATGAAGATGGAAACAAAGCTTATTTCTCGGTTATTATTGACCGTGAAGATTTTAAAGCGAACTTTCAACCAAACCTTATAGCACAAGGTGTTGAAATTAATTATAATAAACTTACATCTTCGAATTGGTTATCAATTATTACATTCTTATTACCAATAGTTTTATTCATTGGTTTAATGGTTTTTTTATTAAGAAATACAAACGCAGGTAATAACCGTGCATTTGATTTCGGTAAAACAAGAGCTAAATTAAGTCGTCACTCTAAAACAACATTTAAAGATGTTGCAGGTGTAGACGAAGAAAAAGAAGAGTTAGAAGAAGTTATCGACTTCTTAAAATACCCAAGAAAATACTTTGAAATTGGTGCAAGAATTCCAAAAGGAATCCTACTTGTAGGACCTCCTGGAACAGGTAAAACTTTACTGGCAAAAGCTGTTGCAGGCGAAGCTAAAGTTCCATTCTTCTCAATTTCAGGTAGTGATTTCGTTGAGATGTTCGTTGGGGTTGGTGCAAGCCGTGTTAGAGATATGTTTAAGAATGCAAAACAAGCTGCACCATGTATTGTATTTATCGACGAAATTGATGCTGTAGGACGTCAACGTGGAGCTGGTTTAGGTGGAGGTCACGATGAGCGTGAACAAACACTTAACCAATTACTAGTTGAAATGGATGGGTTTGAAGAAAACTCAGGTGTAATCGTTATGGCAGCAACAAACCGTGTCGATGTACTTGACCCAGCACTACTTCGTCCAGGTAGATTCGACCGTCAAATTCGAATTTCTAATCCGGATGTAAGAGGAAGAACAGAAATCTTAAAAGTTCATGCACGTAATAAAAAGATTTCACCTAAAGTTAACTTAGAAGAAATCGCAAAAAGAACACCAGGATTCTCTGGTGCAGACTTAGAAAACTTACTTAATGAAGCTGCGCTTCTTGCTGCAAGAGAAGGACGTAAAGAAATTAAGATCTATGATATAGATGAAGCGATTGATAGGGTCTTAATGGGACCAGCGAAGAAGAGTAGAAAATACTCACTTCAAGAAAAACGTATTGTTTCCTACCACGAAGCAGGTCATGCAGTTATAGGTATTAAACTTGAAAATGCGGACGTTGTACAAAAGGTTACAATTGTACCTCGTGGTGAAGCTGGTGGTTATAACTTAATGACTCCAGAAGAAGAACGCTTTTTACAAACCAAAAGCTCGCTTCTTGACAATATCACTGGTTTACTTGCGGGTAGGGCTGCTGAAGAATTAATGATTGGTGAGATTACTACAGGTGCTCACAATGACTTCCAAAGAGCTACTGCTATTGCAAGAGCGATGGTTACAGAATTTGGTATGAGTAAACTAGGTGTAATCCAATACGAAAGAAGAGCTGGTGAAGTCTTCTTAGGTAGAGATTACATGAAAGACAAAAACTTCTCAGATCAAGTTGCGCTTGAAATTGATGAAGCAACTAGAGAAATTATTAATGACTGTTATAATCGTGCTAAGAAAGTCTTAACAGATAATAAAGATTTACTAGTATTGATTGCAGAACACTTAATGGAAATTGAAACTCTTACTAAAGAAGATATTTACGAACTTGTAAACACTGGTAAACTAGCTTGGTGGGAAAAGAAGAAAGCTAAAGAAGAAGCTGAAAGAATTGCAAAAGAAAAAGAAGAAGAATTACAAGCAATTTACCGCAAGCAGTTAGAAGCAATGGAAGCAGCAAAAAAGAAAGATAATAATTCAAAAGATGAGACTAGATAAATTTTTAAAAGTTTCTCGAATTATTAAACGTAGAAGTGTAGCAAAAGAAGCAAGTGAATCAGATAAAGTTTTAATTAACGGTAGAGTTGCAAAACCTAGCAGTACTGTTAAGGTTGGT
>DUVT01000050.1 GCA_012840905.1 Acholeplasmataceae bacterium | reverse complement strand
TTTATTGGCTGCTTGTTAACTTTTCCTCCACTTTTCTTATTTTGCCAATAAAACGCTTTCACAATATTATAACATAAAAAATTTATCAGTTCATTTATTTTGATAATCAAAGTAATTTTAGATAAGTAAAAAAACTCTTTCCGCTGAAAGAGTCTCATTTATAAAATATTAATTAAAAATGTTTCTTCTTCAAAGATTACTTCAAAATTATACCCCAAATAAGTAAAATATAATTTCCCTTCTTCTTCTCTACCTTCAAGATCTCTTATATAAAAGTCTTTTACGGTTCTAATATTTTGATCACGATCAAAATCTTCATTTTCTCTTGGATCATTTGAAAACTCTGGATAATAAAATCTTCTAAAGTTTTCTTCAAAATAATCATCTTTTTTAAATAAGTTTTCTAATGGTAATTGTCTACTTACCCCTAAGTGATAAACAACTTTTGGTGGTAAGGGTACAATTAAAATAATTTTTTCACCAACTGCATTCGTATGTAACATTACTGGATAATGTAAGACCATACTTATTGGTGCAACATAACGCCATGAATAATAAGTTTTTTCTTCACCTTCATGGTCGCTTATAAATCTTCTATAGTCAACAGTTAGACTTAAGCCATTTTCTAAGTTAATGTAGGCTATTTCATTAAAGATTTCACCATTCTTAACTTTCATTATTTCTGACTTTTGTACTAACATACCATTTTTATCTTCAACTAAACGGTTCATCTTAGTTTCATATTGTTCATCTTGGGAGAAAAGTCTAACAGTTAAACGGTTATCAGCTTCATACTTTTTAAAGAAGTCAGCTAGGATTTCACTGAAGATAAAATCATCATTTCGAGAAAAATATTTATGATTACTTCTTGATGCGCCTGAGTTTGTATAAATTGTACCTTCAAACTCGAAAGTAAAGCTTGGAACCTCATCATATGGAAGATATTTTAAGTATTCCTCTGGAAAATCAAAAACTATACTTCCATTATTAGCATTAACCTTAGTTCCACCACAACCACTTAAAAGTATAATCACAATAAATAGTATAAATATCCAATATTTTTTCATTAGAAATCAGTATCCTTTTCATTTAGTCCATAGTCTCTATAGACTTTTTCCTTGAATTCTAAGAATCTATCTTCTCTTATTGCTTCTTTAATTCCGTTTGTTAAATTGATTAGGAAGCGAATATTATGAATACTTAGCAATCTATAACCTAAGATTTCATTTGCTTTAAATAAATGTCTTAAATAAGCCTTTGTATAGTTTTTACATGTATAACAATCACAATGATCATCTAGTGGACTAAAATCACGTTCATATTGTTTGTTTTTAATAATTACTCTACCATGAGTTGTCATTGCAGAACCATGTCGTGCAATTCTAGTTGGTAAGACACAATCAAACATATCTACGCCTCGCTCTACAGCATCTAGAATCATGCCAGGACTTCCAACACCCATTAAATATCTTGGTTTGTCTTCTGGTAAAAACGGAGTTGTATGTTCAAGAACACGGTTTTGAATTTCTTTTGGTTCCCCAACACTTAATCCACCAATTGAGTAACCATCAAAATCTAGTTTTACAAGTTCCTTTGCACAATGCTCCCTTAAATCTAAATACTCGCCACCTTGAACTATTCCAAAGAGAGCTTGAGTATCAGGATTTTCGTGTGCATCTTTACAACGCTTTGCCCAGCGTAGGGTTCTTTCAACTGAACTTTTCATATATTCATAAGTAGCTGGATATGGTGGGCATTCATCGAATACCATCATAATGTCGCTACCTAAATCATTTTGAATCTTTGTTGCAAGTTCTGGTGATAAAAATAATTTCTTTCCTGATTTATGATGTTTAAAAGTAACTCCCTCTTCAGTAATATCACGCATATCTGCAAGTGAGAATACTTGAAAACCGCCTGAATCAGTTAAAATAGTTTTATCCCAATTCATAAATTTATGTAGTCCACCAGCTTCTTTAATAATATCATTACCTGGTTGATTCCATAAGTGATATGTATTTCCTAATATAACTTCTGAACCATGAGCTTCTAAATCTTCTTTTGTTAAAGTTTTTACAGTAGCTTGAGTACCAACAGCCATAAAGATTGGTGTTTCAAATGTGCCATGCTTTGTAGTAACCTTACCGATTCGAGCCATTGTATCTTTATCTTTTTTAATTAATTCAAACTTTAAATCCATAATTCACCTTACTTTATAAACATTGCATCACCGAAAGAAAAGAAACGATATCTTTCCTTAACAGCATGCTCATATACTTTCAATATTTTCTCACGAGAATAAAATGCACTTACTAACATAATTAATGTTGATTTAGGCAAATGGAAATTTGTAATTAAAGCATCAATTGCTTTAAACTCATATCCTGGATAAATAAAAATATTTGTATCCTCACTTACCTCACGAAACTCATTATATTTTGTATAAATAGATTCTAGTGTTCTTGTTGTTGTAGTACCAACACTAATTATTCTTTTTCCTTTTGCTTTTGCTTCATTTAGCTTGTCTGCTGCTTCTTTACACATATAATAATGTTCACTATGCATTTTATGATCTTCAATTTTTTCTACACTTACACTTCTAAAAGTCCCTAGTCCAATATGAAGTGTAACATTAACTATTTCAATTCCTTTTGCTTTAACTTTTTCAAGCAATTCTTCATCAAAATGCAAACCAGCTGTGGGTGCAGCAGCACTACCTAACTTTTCTGCATAAATAGTTTGGTAACGATCTTTTTCTTCTAACTTTTCATGAATATAAGGCGGTAGTGGCATTTCACCTAACTGATCAAGTAAATTTAAAAAGATACCTTCATATTTAAATCTTATATGACAAATACCTTCTTCTAATTTCTTAATTACTTGACCAGTGAATAAATTGCCAAAGTTAATTATACTACCAACCTTAACTCTTCGAAATGGTCTAACTAATACTTCCCAATAATCATCTATTTCTTTTAACAATAGAACTTCAATATTAGCATTAGTGTCAACCTTTTTACCATATATTCTCGATGGTAAAACTTTCGTATTATTTATAACTAAAACATCATTACTATCTAAATAATCAATAATTTCATAAAAATGTCTATCTTCTAATTTACCTGTTTTTCTATCTACAACTAATAATCTTGATGTACTTCTTTTTTCAAGTGGAGTTTGAGCTATCAACTCCTCAGGTAAATAATAATCAAAGTCATTTACTAACATACTCAATACCTAAATGTTTATACGCCTTTTCTGTTACTATTCTTCCCCTTGGTGATCGAATAATGAACCCTTCCTGCAATAAATACGGTTCATATATATCTTCTATTGTAGTCATATCTTCAGAGATTGATGCAGCAATTGCATTTAATCCTGCAGGACCACCTTTAAACTTTTCAATGATTGTTTTCAAATATCTATGATCAGTAGTATTTAGGCCTGCACTATCAATTTCTAATTTATAAAGTGATTCCTTTGCAAGTTCATATGAAATATGCTCTTCACCACCATTATAAAACTGAGCAAAATCTCTAACTCGTCTAAATAATCTATTTGCAATTCTTGGTGTACCACGACTTCTTCTTGCGATTTCTCTTGCTGCTTCATCTTCGATATCAAATTGGAATATTCTACTTGTCCTTTTTACAATCTGTGCAAGTTCATCAACTGTATAAAAATTTAGTTGATTTACTATTCCAAATCTATCTCTTAAAGGAGCAGATAAATCTCCAGCTCGGGTAGTAGCACCTATTAAAGTAAATGGAGGAAGATCAATCTTAATTGTATTAGAAGTTGCATCTTTTCCAATAATTATATCTACAACAAAATCTTCCATTGCAGAATATAAAATCTCTTCAACAACCCTAGGAAGTCTATGTATCTCATCAATAAATAAGACATCTCCCGCATCAAGTGTTGAAAGGATTGCAACTAAATCACCAACACGATCAATGGATGGTGCAGTAATTGTTCTAAAATTACCTCCCATTTCATTG
>DUVT01000049.1 GCA_012840905.1 Acholeplasmataceae bacterium | reverse complement strand
TTATCTTTATAACAAATTATTACTTTAATATTATCCTCAGGAGATACATTAATTAATTCAGATATATTCCCAAACTTTCTATCTCCTCTTATTACGATGTTTTCTCTAGTATCTAAGTTCACAAAAGCAATATATTCTACATTACTAGGAGTATTGCCATAACTAAAATAGTAGAAATATTGAACCTGCTCTTCAGTTTCTTTTGAAGTACCTTTGTAAATTCTTAACTCTTCACCTTTGTAAGATGAACTTACTAAAATTGGTTCTTCATGATATTCTACTTTAGCTTCTTTAAACAACTCATCTACACCTTCTTCACGCGTATCTTTTATTGCGTGATGGGCTAAAATTAAAATAAATACAAATAATAATGCACTTACTAGTCTGGGTAAGTTTACTTTTCTTCGCTTATAGAATTTGTAATTAAATTTATTTGGCAATTGAAATCTAACATCTTTAGTTATTTTTTGATAAATTTCCTCACCATCAATAAAATTAAATTCTTTTGCAAATTCTTTCCGAAATCTTTTCTTCACTTCGCTTACTCTCACAATTCCCACATCCTTAAAAAAACTAGTAATATTATAATACTTTTCTGAACTTTATTCAACCATAATTATAATTTTATTCACTTAAGATTTTTTTTGCGATGTCAGGGAAGTCTGTAACAATTGCATGGACCTTTTTCTTTTTAAGTAGTTTACGCATTAATTCTTCATCATTAACTGTCCACACACATACTTGTTGTTTTCTTAATTTCATTCGCCACATAAACCCAAATTTGAGTAAGCGATAATGTGGAGATATAAAATCACAACCACATTTTCTTATTCTTCTACCAGGGAAAAGCTCACTTATTCTTGTTCTAAAGACTTTTTTCTTGACATCTCTACCAAGCAAGAGTGCACAAACTATATTTTTATCAAATGTTTTTGCATCAACAATTACATCATCATTAAAACTGCGAATAGCAAATTCATCAATATTTAAATGTTTTGTAATTATTTGTAAGCCTTCTTCTACATAGCCTGATTCTTTAAATTCAATATCAACTAAGATTTTCCCTTTTACAAACACTAATACTTCTTCTAATGTTGGAATATCATAATTTGCAAGTTCTAATAGTTCTACGTAAGTTAAATCTTTTACAAGTCTACCATTTATTGAACCATCATGGAAGACAACTATTTTATTATCTTTTGTTTTTCTTATATCTATTTCTATCCAATCTGCACCAACATCAATTGCTTTTTGAAATGCTTCGATTGTATTTTCATACTTTACTAGACCTTTTGCGCCGCGATGTGCTACAACTGCTTGCTTCTTATATATCATAATTTTAATCTATTATATTTAGCTCCTTTCCTACCTTTTCAAATACTTTTAATGCTTGATCAAGATTTTCTTTTGTATGTTCTGCACTTAACATACAACGTAATCTTCCAGTTTGTTTTGGAACTGTTGGAAAGACAATAGCGGAAACAAACACTCCATTTTCAAGTAACTTTTTCGAAAACTCCATAGTCTTAGCCTCATCACCAATCATTACAGGGGTAATTGGAGTTTTACTCTTACCTATATCAAAGCCAAGGTTTTTTAAGCCTTGTTTAAAGTAGTGGGCATTATCCCATAACTTTTTAGTATAATCTTCAGTTTCCATT
>DUVT01000048.1 GCA_012840905.1 Acholeplasmataceae bacterium | reverse complement strand
ATATTTTTTAGATTTAACAGAATTTGAAAAGGCTGAATTTATTGAGAAGAATAAGATAAATTTATACTACATTTATGCATCCGCATGTTATGAACTCTACTCTTTAGGGTTAATGACATATGATGAATATGTTGAAGATATTTATGATTGGGATGAGTTTATAGATTATTGTTATTTTTACTTAAATAATGAAAATATTGAAGTTGATTAGTTAATTGTTTTTATAGTAATAAACCTCTTTGAAATTTGGAAAGAGCTGCTTTAAAAAAGCAGCTTTTTCTTATTAATTAGTGATTTTAATATTGTTTGATTTATGTTATAATTTATTTATGAAAAGAAGTTCTAAATATGCTAATTCTAGAAAGAGGAGTTATTTATGAAACGTTTATTTTTTATTTTACTTTTATTTGTTTTATCAATTGGTTTAATAGCTTGTAGTACTACCAAACCAGAAGATAATAACAATGATAACGATAATGGAAATCTTATTGATGATGAAAATGATCGTGATAACGATAATGAAGATGAAGAAGAAGATGCTGATCCAACTGATGAAGAATTACTACATGAAAGAATCTTAGAAATAATGGCCTCTTTATCGATTGAAGAGAAATTAGGTCAATTATTTATAGTTGGTTTTCCTGGGAAGACAGTTCCAAATTCATTAAGTAACACTATTAAAGAAAAAAGATTTGGAAACTTTATATACTTTGAAGATAATGTTGAGAAAAATCTTGGTGTTGCTGCAATGTCAAATCAAATTCAAGATTTAGTATTAGATGAAGTAGGAATACCTGCATTTATCGCAATGGACCATGAAGGTGGTATGGTTGTAAGATTTACTGAGAATGCAACTCACTTTATTGGAAATATGGGTTTAGCTGCAACTGGCAATGCATTAAACGCTTATAATGTTGGAAAATATTCAGGAATGGAATTACGTCATTATGGTGTAAATTTAAACTTTGCACCAGTAATGGATGTGAATAACAATCCACAAAATCCAGTCATTGGAGTTCGTAGTTTTAGTGATGATCCTGAAGTTGTATCCAGTTATGGAATTAACCTTATTAAAGGTTATAGTGAAGCAAATGTACTTACAACTGCAAAACATTTCCCTGGACACGGGGATACTGTAGTTGACAGTCATTATGGCCTACCTAAGATTAACCATAATAAAGAACGTTTGTATGAGATTGAACTTGCACCATTTATTGATGCAATTAATGCTGGAGTTGACTCAATCATGAGTGCACATATTATCTTTTCCGCATTTGATAATGAACTTCCTGCAACGTTGTCATATAAAGTATTAACTGAATTATTAAGAGAAGAACTTGGATTTGGAGGTTTAATTATAACCGATGAAATGCGTATGCAAGCAATTAGAGATAATTTTGGTGTTGCAGAAGCGGGCATAATGGCATTAAAAGCTGGTGCTGATATGTTATTATATGCAGAATCTACATCAACTTCAGTTGAAGCATATAATGGAGTGTTAAATGCAATTAAAGCTGGAGAAATAAGTGAAGCTAGAATTGATGAGTCGGTTTATAGAGTAATAAAGACAAAAATCAAATATGGACTATTTGAAGATAATCAAGCAAAGTTAAATTTAGATAGTGAAAAGTTTAATGAACATTATGAGTTCAACCGTAATTTAGTTGAATCTAGTATTACTCTTGCAAAAGGAAATGTAGATTGGTTTAATAAAGAAAAATCTACTTTACTAATTTCTACAAAAGCAACTAGACACCCACTACTTCCAGGATACTCGATTAATACAGATGCAAATTCGTTTGCAAATGTTGGGAAAAAATATTTAGATGATGAAGGTGCAACAAATGTTAGATCCCACGTAATTGGTACTTCTTTAAAATCAAGTGATATAAATAATATTAAGAATATTGCAAAAAACTATGAGCAAGTAGTTATCGCTGTAGAAAATGTAACAAGCACTCAAGCAAACTTAATTAATGAATTAGGTAAAGAGGTAGATAATTTAGTCGTAGTTGCTTTAAGAAATCCATATGATTATTTGATTTATGAAAACATAAATAATTATATTTGTACATATGGTTATTTTTCAGATGCTGTATTTTCTGTATTTGATTTATTGTTAGGAAAATTTGAAGCGACTGGTAAATTACCTGTAAAAGTAAATGGCTTAAATTAGGAGGGATTATGAAAAATTATCGTAAAGTTTTGACCTTTAACACTCCTACAAGAAGAGCATTTATAAATATAACTCCTCAAGTAGAAGAGTGTCTAAGAGAAAGTGGAATTAAAGAAGGTTTATTACTTTGTAATGCAATGCATATTACTGCTAGTGTCTTTATTAATGATGATGAATCAGGCTTACATAAAGATTTTGAAATCTTTTTAGAAAAATTAGCTCCTGAAAAACCTTATGAGCAATACTATCATAATGGCTATGAAGATAACGCAGATGCACATTTAAAACGTACAATAATGGGTAGAGAAGTTGT
>DUVT01000047.1 GCA_012840905.1 Acholeplasmataceae bacterium | reverse complement strand
ATAATAATTTACTTGAATACCCACAATACACAAGGCCAGAAGAATTTGAAGGCTATAAAGTTCCAAGTATTCTTTTAAGTGGTAACCATGAAAACATTAGGAAATACAGAAGATTTGAGTCGCTAAAAAGAACTTATCAACTTAGACCAGATTTACTTGAAAAAGCAAGTCTTACAAAAGAAGATCTTAAGTTTTTGGAACTAATAAAACAAGGAAAAGAGTTAGACCTATGAAAAAACTATTTAGTTTAATCTTACTATTATTTGTCTTGGTCGCTTGTGGTAAAGGTGAAATCAAAGTATATAGTGTTGAAGAAATAGCAGATTTTGATATGATCTTGGAAAATGTAGGTACAACAGGCGTAAAAGCCTATGACTTAAGAGAATATGAAGAATGTTATGCAGGACGAGTTCCTGGTTTCTTCTGTGCTAGAATATATGAGTTTGCAGAAGAAGATAATATTTTTGATGAGATAGTAAATAATTTAGAATTAATTTTAGGTTCTAAAAAACGCACATTAATTATCCTAATGGATAATGACGGCTCACAAGCCGAATATGTTGCAAATAAACTTTTTGAAAAGGGATATTCTAATATCCATTATTTTAAAGAAGGTTATGAAAAGTATGTAGAACTGCATCCAGGATTTGTTCCGGAATCTGGAGATTGTGATTGTTAGGAAAATTTATTTAATAAAACTATTGATTTTTAAGCATATATAATGTATAATACTTAAGGTTATTAAAGTTAAGATTTTAGTAACTGATCACGGTGTTCCGCTACTATATTAGATAGGAATGAACACTGGCAGAAGGAGCGTGAAAAAAGATGAGTCAACAATTAATTGCTGATATTACTAAAGAATATTTGCGTAATGATGTTCCTGAGTTTCGCCCTGGTGATACTGTTAGAGTTCATGTAAAAATCAAGGAAGGAAACCGTGAACGTATCCAAATATTCGAAGGTTTAGTAATTAAAAGACGCGGTGGCGGCATTAGCGAGACTTTTACAGTTCGTAAAATCTCCTATGGTATTGGTGTTGAAAGAACATTCCCTGTTCATACACCGAATGTTGCTAAAATAGAAGTAGTGCGTCTTGGTAAAGTTCGTAGAGCTAAGCTTAACTACATTCGTACTTTATCAGCTAAGGCTGCACGAATCAAAGAACGTAGAGCAAAAAATTAATTTAAAAAATAAAAAAAGGTCACATTTTTGTGACTTTTTTTATTATTCTATTAAATACTTACCTGCTGTGAAACCAGTTGAAAAGGCAAATGTAATGTTTAGGCCTCCAGTAAAACTATTTACATCAATGATTTCCCCACAAAAAGACACATTAGAGTCTAGTTTTGATTTCATAGTTTTTGGATTTATTTCTTTTGTAGAAATGCCACCATTTGTAAGGAAGGCCATTTTGAATCCACACGTTTCATAAACTGTTAGTGGAAAACTTTTTATATTATTAAAAAATTCATCTTCATTTTTTGAGATTGATTCAAAATAGGCTATAAGTCTTTTTGGCAGTAATTTGTTTAAAGCTTGGTTAGATAAGTTATATAAATCTTCCTTAATTATATTAGGAAGGAAATCAATTTCTATCACTACATCTTTATTCTTT
>DUVT01000008.1 GCA_012840905.1 Acholeplasmataceae bacterium | reverse complement strand
ATAATTCTTGTACATAATAACTAGCTCTTAAGGCAACTGGCCCTGAGATACCAAAATGAGTAAAAATTAAATCGTGGATTAATCTTTTTTTTCCAACTGTTAAACTTACATCTTTAAATGATAAACCTTGCAAAGTTTTAGATTGAATTACTGGATCATTAGATACTAAGGGAACTTCTGCTGGAATTAATGGTGTAATCGTATGGCCGAGTTGTTTTGCTAAATCATAACCCGTACCGTCAGAACCAGTATGTGGATAAGTTTTACCCCCAGTTGCAATTATTAAATAGTCGTATTTAAATTCACCTTTTGAAGTTAATAAGGTTTTTACATCATTCTTTACTTCGTGAACTAACACACCGTATTCAACTTTTATTTTTAATTCTTGGAGTTTTTTCATTAGAGTATTTACGATATCAATAGACTTGTTGCTTTTTGGAAACATTCTATTATGATCTTCTTGTTTCAATGGACAACCTGCTTGCTTAAAAAAGTCCATTATATGTTTAGCGTTAAAGTTTTGCAAAGTGCTATAAATAAATTTAGGATTTTTTGGAGTGTATTCAATAAATTCTTCTATCGGAATATTACATGTAACATTGCATCTTCCTCCACCGGTAAGGCGAAGTTTTTTGCCAATTACATCGTTTCGTTCTAAAATTGTTACTTCAAAGTTTGGATAATGAGTTTTGGCTGATATTGCTGCCATAAGGCCAGCAGGACCAGCACCAACAACATATACTTTTTTCATATTTATCACCTAATTTACTAAATTATTATACCAAAAAATAAGGTAATTTAAATAATTAGTTAAAAATAGTTTTATTTTTTTAAAAATATTGTATAATAATTAAAAGATTAAGGAGGAAAAATGAACGAAAAGTTAAACAAGTATGCTAGATTAGCTGTTGAGGTTGGAGTTAATCTACAAAAAGATCAAATGTTAGTTATTAACTCTCCGGTTGATTGTAAAGAGTTTACAAGAATGTTAGTAAAGAATGCTTATGAAGTTGGTGCTAGTGATGTAATTGTAAGATGGAATGATGATATTCTTAGTAAATATTTTTATGAATATGCATCTATGGAAAAGGTTGAAGAAGTTCCTGAATACTTTGTTTCTATGTATGAATATTTTGTGAAAAACAAGGCTGCTGTTATATCTATATCTGCGCCTACACCAGGCTTAATGAAAGATGTAGATCCAAGCAAACTTCAAGCTAGAAGTAGAGCTACACATCAAAAATTGAATTTCTATCAAAAACATATGATGGCAAATGGTTCTCAATGGGTAGTTATAGCTTATCCAACAGAATCATGGGCAGAAAAAGTCTTTCCAAATGATGATAAAGCATATGGCAAACTTCTTGATGCAATTCTTACTGCTTCAAGAGTAACTGATACTAATGATCCAGTTCAAGAGTGGAAAGACCATATGGATACACTTGCAAAACATAATAAGATTTTAAATGATTATGATTTTAAAGCATTACATTTTAAAAACTCACTCGGAACAGATTTAACAGTAGAGTTAGTTGAAGACCATATTTGGGCTGGTGGTGGGGAACATTCTAAAGATGGAATTTATTTCTGTCCGAATATTCCAACCGAAGAAACATTTACAATGCCACATAAATTTGGTACAAACGGAAAAGTATATGCAACAAAACCACTTAATTATCAAGGTAAATTAATTGAGGATTTCTACTTAGAATTTAAAGATGGTAAAGTTGTCGACTTTGGAGCTAAGAGTGAATATGATACTCTGAAAGGTTTATTAGAACTTGATGAAGGAAGTTCTAGATTAGGTGAGGTTGCTTTAATTAGCCATGATTCTCCAATTTCAAATACAAATATTTTATTCTATAATACATTATTTGATGAAAATGCATCATGCCATTTAGCATTAGGTAATGCATATCCTATGAATATTAAAAATGGGTTAAATATGACTGAAGAAGAACTTGAAAAGTTTGGCTATAACAAATCAATGGCTCATGTTGACTTTATGTTTGGAAGCAGTGATATGGAAATTACAGGTATAACAAAAGATGGTAAAGAAGTCCCTGTATTTAAAAACGGTAACTTCGTATTCTAAAGTGAGATAAATATCTCACTTTTTTGTGCTTTTGCCTTGTTTTATAGTACCAAGAAAATTAATCTTTCATACTATAATACGAGGTGAGTTAATGGAAAGTTTCCATTTAATTGGTATTAAAGGTACTGGAATGTCGGCGCTAACATCTATTTTAAAAGATATGGGTTATTATGTTACAGGCAGTGATGTAGCAGAAGACTTTTTTACAACTCCCAAATTAAGAAAGAAAAATATTGAAATTTATGAATTTGATAAAAAGAATATAACAAGTGATAAGATATATATTGCTAGTTCAATTTATGATAAAGATAACCCTGAGGTAGAAGAAGTATTTAAAAACAATTATCCATTTTATTATTATCATGAATTTATTGAGAAGTTTTTCAAAAATAAAATCGGTGTATCAGGAACTCATGGAAAAACAACTACGACTAGTATAATT
>DUVT01000046.1 GCA_012840905.1 Acholeplasmataceae bacterium | reverse complement strand
GTTAGAAAACTTGCAATTGAAGCTATAGAAAAAATAGTTGAGAAAAAGGGCTTTACGCATATTGTAGTAAATGAATATTTAAGAAAGTTTATTTTAAGCGATCAAGATAAAAGCTTTTTTACAAAACTTGTCTATGGCACAGTTGAAAATCTATTAACAATCGAATATTATTTAGAACCCTTCTTAAAGAAACGTCAAAAACCTTGGGTTAAATATTTACTATATGTTTCTATTTATCAGTTAGTATATTTAAAAACGCCAAATTATGCAGTAGTTGATGAAGCAGTATCTATAGCCAATTTAAAAGATC
This sequence comes from Acholeplasmataceae bacterium, assembly GCA_012840905.1. GTDB lineage: Bacteria > Bacillota_I > Bacilli_A > ML615J-28 > CAG-698 > DUVT01. The sequence continues at coordinate 6,075 of DUVT01000046.1, read as the reverse complement.
GTTCAATTGGGGGCTTTGTAAATGCAGTATTAAGAAATTTCTTAAGAAATGACTTAAGAGATTTTAGTGGACTTGATGAAATTGAAACATTAAGTATTAAATATTCCTATCCCAAATGGCTAATTGCTTACCTTTTAAAAGATTATAGTTATGAGGTTGTTGAAAAGATCTTAATTGAATTTGCAAAGGTAAAGAAAACTGCAGTTAGAGTTAATACCCTCCTTACTACCAACGAAGAAGTAATGGAAAGATTAACTCAAGATGGAATAACTTTTGAAAAATCAGACTTAGTTAAAAATGGACTTTTAATTGATGGAAATATATTAGACCATGAGCTATTTAAAACTGGTAAAATTGTTATTCAAGACTTAGCTGCCCAACTAGTTAGTGAGGTTGTCGGCCCAAGTGAAGGAGCTAAAGTCTTAGATGCATGTGCTGCACCAGGTGGAAAAAGTAGTCACCTTTCTGCAATTATGAATAATACAGGAACTATTATAGCTTGTGATATACATAAACATAAACAAAAATTAATGGATAATTTATTTAAAAATAATGGAAATAAAAATATAATAACTAAAATAATTGATGCAAGACTTTTAAAAAATGAAGAAGAATATATTAATAGTTTTAATTATATCCTAGCAGATGTCCCATGTTCAGGTTTAGGTGTTATGGGGCATAAAGTTGATTTAAAGTACCAAATGAATTTAGAATCAATTGAAGAAATTAAAATATTACAAAGTGAAATTTTAAATTCAACTTGGGAGTTACTAAAACCAGGTGGCTATTATACATATTCAACTTGTACTTTAAATAAAGAAGAAAACGAACAGCAAATCCAAAAGTTTTTGAAAAATAGAAGTGATGTAGAAGTTGTGTATGAAAGAACAATTTTACCGTTTGAACATAACAGTGACGGATTTTATATTTGTAAGATGAGGAAGATTTGATGAATTCAATTTATAATTATTCAAGAGAAAAATTAGATACATACTTTTTAAATAAAGGGTTAACAAAATATCGTTCAACCCAAGTGTTTGAAGCACTATATAAACAACAAGTAAAAGATTTCTTTGAAATAACTAATTTAAAAATAGAATTAAGAGAAGAGTTAAGTAAAGACTTTTCCATTTCTAGTTTAGATGTAGTTAGAGAACAAAGATCTATTGATGGAACAATTAAATATTTATTTGGTTTAGAAGATAAGGTTTTAATTGAAACAGTGTTAATGAAACATAATTATGGTTACTCTGTTTGTATTACAACTCAAGCGGGCTGTAATATGGGCTGTAGCTTTTGTGCAAGCGGCTTAATCAAAAAACAAAGAAACCTTACTACCGCTGAAATGGTCTTACAAGTTTTAGAAGTAGATAGAAGACTAAAAGAAGAAGGTAAAAGAGTAAGTCATATTGTTTTAATGGGAATTGGTGAACCATTTGATAATTATGAAAATGTAATTGAGTTTTTAAAGATTGTCAATTATCCTAAAGGTTTACAAATTGGCAGTCGTCATATTACAGTTTCAACTTGTGGGATTGTTCCAAAGATATATGAGTTTGCAGAGTTTCCACTGCAAGTTAACTTAGCAATTTCCTTACACTTTGCAGATGATGTAAAGCGTAGTAAATATATGAAAATTAATAAAGCATATAACATTAAGGATTTAATGGATGCTCTTGATTACTATATTGAAAAAACTAACCGAAGAATAACATTTGAATATATATTATTAAAAGATATTAATGATACTTTAGAAGATGCTAATAATTTAGTAGAATTAATAAAAAATAAAAATGCTTATGTTAACTTAATTCCGTATAATGATACAAATTTTTTTATGCGTTCTACAAAAGAACAAACTCTTAAATTTTATGATTATTTAAAGAAAAATGGAATTAATGTAACATTAAGAAAAGAACAAGGACATGATATCGATGCAGCTTGTGGTCAACTTAGATTAAAGGAGGTACGATGCAAGGCTTAATTATTAAATTAATAAGTGGCGACTATACAGTAGTTACTGAAGATAAGCAAACATATGTTTGTAAACCTAGGGGGACTTTTAGATTAAATGAGATCTCTCCAAAGGTTGGTGACAGGGTTATTATTGATCCTGAAAACCGAATAATAATGGAACTACTGCCAAGGAAGAACGATCTAATTCGACCATTTGTAAGCAATGTCGATAAAATGTTTTTGATTTTTCCTGTAAAAGAACCAGATTTAAATTTAAATTTATTAGATAGAATGCTTGCAATCTTAGAGTATAATGAAATTGAAAGTATTATTGTCTTTTCAAAAATTGATTTACTTAATGATTTAAGCGAGTTTGAAAAGATTAGTAATTACTATCAAAAAATCGGTTATAAAGTCTATAAAACAAGTAAATTTCAAGATAATAGTTATTTACTTAACGAATTTAAAAACAGCATTTCTGTCTTTGCTGGGCAAAGTGGTGCAGGAAAAAGTAGCTTATTAAACTTATTTGATCCAACTTTAGAATTAAAAACCCAAGAAATTTCTCATGCCCTAGGTAGAGGAAAACATACCACTAGGCATACAGAATTACATAGAATTGGAGATGGTTGGATAGCTGATACACCAGGTTTTGGAAATGCCGATTTTGAGTTTGAAGATTTATTATCATTTTCTCATTCCTTCATTGAGTTTTTTGAGGCAAGTGAAAATTGTAAATTTAAAGGCTGCCTTCATGTTAATGAACCTGGATGTGAAGTTAAGCGCTTAGTTGAAAATGAAAAGATTTTAAAAAGCAGATATGATAATTATTTATTATTTAAAAAAGAAGTAGAAGAAAACATAAAAAATAGATATTAGGAGGAAATATTAATGATAGTAGCTCCTTCCCTACTTGCTTGTGATTTTTCAAATTTGGAAAAAGAAGCAAGAGAAGTTGTTGATTGTGGAGCCCAATTTTTACACATCGATGTTATGGACGGTCATTTTGTTCCTAACATTACTTTAGGACCAGTAATATATAAAAACTTAAAAGGTAAAGTAGATGCAGTTTTTGATGTTCACTTAATGATTAGTGATCCAAAGTTTTATGCAAAAGCCTTTATTGATGCTGGTGCTGATTATCTTACATTTCACTATGAGGCTGTAGAAGATGTAAAAGATGTAATTAATCATATAAAAAGTTTAGGTTGTAAAGTTGGAATTTCAATCAAACCAAATACAAAAGTAGAAGTACTTGATGAGTATCTTTCTTTACTAGATTTAGTTTTAGTCATGAGTGTTGAACCAGGTTTTGGTGGGCAAAAGTTTATTCCTAGTGCTTTAGAAAAAATCAAGTATTTAAGTGATAAAAAGAAGAAAAATAATTATAAGTACTTAATCGAAGTAGATGGTGGCATAAATGATGAAACTGCAAAACAGTGTGTGAACGCTGGTGTTGAAGTATTAGTTGCAGGGACATATATTTTTGCTTCCAAGGATCGATCTAAAACAATAGAAGGATTATTAAATTTATGATAATAAAAGTTGTATGTTCTGGATTTAATGAATTTAAAGATTTATATAAACCAGATGAAAATGAAATGTTAGTAGGTGTGGATGGCGGAATCTATGAAATCTTAAGATTAGATAAAAAAATAGATTTGGCTGTTGGTGATTTTGATTCTTGTAATATTGAAGAGGTTGTAATGCACTGTAATAAGATTCGGGTCTTCCCAAAGGAAAAAGATTACGGTGATTTAGAACTAGCAATAATGGAAATAAAAGATTTAGACTTTGAAAGAATTGAAATCTATAACGCTACAGGGGGAAGATTAGATCATTACCAAGCAATATTAAATGTGCTTGCTAAGTATAGTGATTTGAATATTTGGGTAATTAACAAACAAAACCGTATTAGAGTAATTTCTGAAAACTTTAGAGTTGAAAAGAGTGATTATGATTATGTTTCGTTCTTTGCAATTGATGATGGTGTAAGAATAACTCTAAAAGGATTTAAATATGAGTTAAATAATTACTTATTAAACAAATATGAAAACTTAGGTTTAAGTAATGAAATCCTTGAAAACTATGGCGAAATAGAATTAAATAACAAGCGATTATTTTTGTTTGAAACTAAATAGTCTAAATCTTAACTTAATCTCATATAATAAAATAGAATTGAGGGATGAATATGAGATTTTATGTAATAAGATTACCTAGATTTTTATCATTTATTGTAAGTAAAATTTTAGCACTATTTGGTGGCGGAAAAACAAAAAAAGCTTGATTTATTAACTAATCAGGCTTTTTTAAATTATGATACAACTTAAAATTATATCTATTTGAAAAAACTATTAGGTATGTTATAATAGTTTGAAAAAATAGATGTTCTAAAAATAAAAAAATATAGAAGAAAAGGAGTAAGATATTGAATAAAGTATTAGTAGAAAAAATAAAAGAATCGGTTCAAGCTGTACTTCCATTAACACTTGTAGTTTTAATTGTCTTAGTAGCTCTTGGAGTAGGTGCAAAAGAAATTGCAATGTTTGCTTTAGGAGCTGTGATGTTAATGGCAGGATTAGTTTTGTTTGGAATTGGTGCCAATGAATCGATGCTCTTTTTAGCTGAGGAAACAGGTTCGCATATTACTAGAAAAAGGAAATTATTCCTCTTAATTTTTGTTGGGGTAATTGTAGGTTTCTTGATTACTGTCTCAGAACCTGGTATCTGGGTTCTTGGAGAACAATTTTCAAGTACGGTACCTAAAGCAACATTAGTATTTGCGGTTGCTGGAGGGGTTGCAATCTTTATTGTCATTGCACTTTTAAGAATTGTTTTCCAAGTTAAATTAAATGTTGTATTAATTACAATATTTATAATCTTATTTGGGTTTGTTTATTTTGTTGAGGGAGAGTATATTCCAGTAGCATTTGATTCAGGTGCACTGTCAACTGGACCTATGGCGGTACCATTTATTGTTGCCTTAGGAATTGGTATTTCATCAGGTCGTGGTAGTCGTAATGAAGAAGACAGTTTTGGAATGCTTGGGATCAATTCACTAGGGCCAGTGTTTGCCATTTTAATTCTTGGACTTTTAAATCCAAATCCATCATTTTCAACGGAAAGTGGCGATGCATCCCTATTATTTGATTTTGCAATTATTGGTTTAGCAATCATAGCCTTTGCAATATTCTTTACTATATTTCAAATATTTGCGTTTAAATTTTCAAAAAATCGTGTAATTAGAGTCTTTATTGGATTTATCTTAACATATATAGGTTTGGTTATATTCCTAGCAGGTGCTAATTTAGGTTTCTTACCTGTAGCTAGTAAGTTAGGTGACATTATTGCCAACTTTGATAATCAATGGTTATTGATTCCCTTTGGCTTATTATTTGGTTTTGTAATTGTCTCTGCTGAACCATCAGTAATTGTCTTAGTTAACCAAGTTCAAGAAGTAACGGATGGTCGAATAAGTAAGAAAGTTATGGTTCCAGCACTATCAATTGGTGTAAGTTTAGCGATTGGTCTAGCAATGTTAAGAATTGTTTTTGATATAAGTATATTATGGATCTTAATTCCAGGGTATTTAATTGCCTTAGTATTAACTTTTTTTGTTCCAAGAATCTTTACAGCAATTGCTTTTGACTCAGGAGCTGCAGTAAGTGGAGCATTAGCATCAACGTTCTTAGTTCCATTTGCGCTTGGTGCTGCAAAGGTAATATATGCTGGTGATGCGACAGGTTCAAAAATTTTATTAAATGGATTTGGTGTAATTGCCTTTGTGTTACTTGCACCACTAATTACAATCCAAGTACTCGGATTAATCTTCAAAGTTAAAACTAAAGATGTTGTTACTGATACAACTGAAGATGAAATTATCGAATTAAAAGAGGTATGATATGAAAGTATTAGTAGTGATATGTGATCGTAATCTCACGGAAAAAATCTTAAAACTATTAGATGAAATGAATGTGTTTTATCACATTTCTTGTTATGCAAAAGGTACAGCTAATTCAAAAATCTTATCTTATTTTGGTTTAGCTGAAACTGAAAAAGAGCTAGTTTTATCATTTATAAATCAAGAAAAGGTAGAAAAAGTAATGGCTAGCTTAGGTG
>DUVT01000045.1 GCA_012840905.1 Acholeplasmataceae bacterium | reverse complement strand
TCAACTTTTACATTAAAACTCTTTTCAATACCTTCATTGATTAATTTAATCTTTGTTTTAATTTCCTTAAAATCTTCTGGATCAAAAGTCCGAATTGTACCGCACATCTCTACATGTCTTGGAATAATATTGATTGCTTCACCACCTTTGATTTTCCCAATCGTTATTACATTAGGATTCATTGGGCTTAATCTTCTGCTTACTATTGTTTGATAACATGTAATTAAATGACTTGCTGCAACAATTGCATCACTTCCAAGATGTGGCAAGGCACCGTGAGCACTACTTCCAGTGATCTTTACATAGACTTCACCATTTTGGCTTAACATTACGCCACTCTTCAAACCAAAAATGCCTTCATCAATTGATGGATCTAAATGTAGACCAAAAATTGCTTGAATATTATACTTTTTAAATATACCTGCTTTAATAATTTCAACTGCTCCGCCAGGCCCTTCTTCTGCTGGTTGAAAAATTAAAACTACTGATTTTTTTAACTTTTTATCCTTTAAGTAATTTGCAAAAGCAAGCACCATTGCCATATGGCCATCATGACCACAAGCATGCATTTTCCCCTCATGGGTTGATTTAAATTCTATATTAGTTTCTTCAGTAACATTTAAAGCATCCATATCTGCTCTAAACGCAATTGCTTCACTTTCTTCACCAGGAATGTAAACAACGATTCCTGTCTTTGCAACCACCTCAAAATCATATCCAAGCATTTTTAATTCGTTTGCTAGATAGTCATGGGTCTTATATAAATCAAAACCAATCTCTGGGATCTTATGTAAATCTTGACGATATTTTTTGACTAATTTGATTATTTCATCATTTTTAATCATTTTCATTAACCTCTAATTCCTCCAAGATTACTTTAAAGCAATTAAGAAAGCTATCTATATGTCTTTTCTTAATTATAAAAGCTGGAAGTAATCTTATTATATTTTTATTAGTTATGTTTATCAAGATATTTGACTTAAAGAATTTATCTTTAATAAAATCAATATCTCCTACTACTTCTACTCCTATCATCAATCCCATCCCACGCACATCTTTTATAATCCGTGGATATAACTTTTTTAAGTTGTTTAACTCAAATTTTAAATAATCACTCATTAAGTTTATATTGTGATAATATTTAAACTTTCTTATTTCCTTAAACAATGCATATCCACTTGCAACAGCAACTGGATTAGGTGCAAATGTTGACCCATGATCGCCAATATTTATTAGATCACATAAATCTTCACTTACAATAACCGCACCTAAAGGTAGACCACCACCTAATGATTTTGCAAGTGTAATAATATCTGGAGTAAACTTATAGTGTAGATAACTAAACATTAAACCTGTTCGCATTAAGCCTGACTGGATCTCATCAACCACAATTAAAAACTTATACATTTCTTTTAGTTTAAGTAATTCAGTTATATATTCCCTACTTACAATATTAATTCCACTTTCACCTTGAATTAATTCAAGAAAAACACCACAAGTTTTATCATCTATATTTTGTCTTAAATCCTCAAGATTATTAAATTTTAAATATTTTATATTTTCTAAAAGCGGGCCAAACTTTTTATTCTTTTTGCTTTGACCAGTTAGGCTCATACTACCAAATGTTCTACCGTGAAATGAGTTCTCCAAAGAAAAAATTTTTTCCTTATTATATTTATTTCCATATAGTTTGAATATTTTTAGGGCAGCTTCATTAGCCTCCGTGCCAGAGTTTGTAAAAAGGACATTACCTTTAAAACTAGATTCGATTAATAACTTTGCAAACTTTTCAGCTTGAGGATTATGAAAATAATTTGAAATGTGTAAATACTTTCTACTTTGTTTTCTGATACTTTTTAATATTTTACAGTTTCTATGACCAAGTGAATTTGTTGCAAGCGAAGAAAAGAGATCTAAAAATTTACCTTCTTTTGCATAGATATACATTCCTTTAACTTTTTTTAGATTCAATGAATAAGGATTATAAATTGGT
>DUVT01000044.1 GCA_012840905.1 Acholeplasmataceae bacterium | reverse complement strand
TTTCCCTTAAGCCAGGATTTCTAAGTAAAACTTCACCAAATAGTTCTTCGCTTTTTCCTGCACCATAAATATCTGCATGGTCAAATAGATTTATCCCAAGATCTACTGCCTTTAGGATTAACTCTTCAAGTTCTTCTACACTTAACCTGCTTATGCGCATACAACCTAAGGCAATATTACTTACTTTTAAATTTTCATTTATTTCTATATACTTCATTTTTAGCCTCCAAGTTATTATAGCAAAATTCAAATAAATAAAAAAGCCAAAAATAATCTATTCTTGGCTTTTCTTAAAATGAGGACAAATATTATATTAACTCACAACTACATTGGGTTGTCGTTAGTGACACTAAAATGAACTGAATATCTGATTTTTTGATTTTGTACTTTTGAATAATCAAAATCAAAATTGTTCATTGTAAAGATCAGTTTCACTTTTTCTTCAGAGATGATTTTCGGATTACTAACTATTTCTACATTAATTAATCCATCATACTCTTCTTCACCGATAAATATTTCATCGACTTTTACATCTAAGTACATTGCTTCACTTAATGACTTAGATAAGATAACATCAAATTCTTTTGTTATTTCCCATGTATCATTCTTACCTAAAATTGCACCTAGGGGGATTAATTTCTTTTCACTCCCTGCTAATACTTCATTAACTGTAACTACAGTTCCAACTCCAACTTCAATTTTCGAGTCATCTTTAGCAGTAAGGTTATCCCAAAAGGCAACAGTAAGACTAATAGTCGCCAGTAATAAAACTATTACGGCGCAGGAAATGAGGTTTTTATAACTTAACATAACTACTCCTTATAACTAGTTTATAAAAACCACATTCAATATGTGGCAACTGGCTATCTCAAAATTACTTTGAGACCCTATAGCTTTCCGTCACTAGATCGCTCTAGTTTTGGCTTTATCATCTATATATATTATATCATTCTAGTTATAAGTAGTAAAGATTTATTCTACTGGTTTATATTCAAAAGTTAATGAATACTTTATTGCTTTTCCTGCAACTTCCATGTATTCAACTTCATTTGCAGGTTCATCTAATGTGAATGTAACTACTACTTCTACAGTTAAAGTATCTTCTGTAAATTGGTCATGATTAATCTCAAGATTGACTAATTCATGTGCTGTAGCACCTTCTACAACAAGTTCAAAACCTTCTACAAATTCAGTTAATTCAACTTCATATTTAACTTCTACTTCATAAACATCGTTTGCACCTTTTGCAGCGCCATTAGGAATTAATCTTCCTTCTGGACTAAGAGTTTCTGTAATTGTAATTTTCTTACCTTCACCAATTTGAACTTTCCCATCAGCGTTACCTGTTAATTGATCCCAAAAAGCGAATGTTAAAGTTGCTAGTGTAACAAGTAATAATACTAATGCTACTGATAATAAAGATTTGTAATTTCTTTTCATGATTTCTTTTCCTCCCAGATTTTTTTAAATAGTGTTTTTTATATTGATAATATACTTCTAGAAATTATCACATTAAATAATTTAACCAAACTGTTGATACTCAAAACTAAGAGTGTATTTAATAGTTTTGCCTGCAATTGCATTATATTCATCTTCAGTCTTTGGATTTTCAAGTGTGATTTTTAAATTCACCTTATTTATTTCTTCTGCAGGGATACTAACAGTTTTTACTTCGTCAGTAATTCGTAACTCTTTACCTGCTATTTCAAAAATGATTAAACCATAAGTATCAACATCTACTTCATCAGCAGTTCTAACATTTTCTAAACTTACAATTAACTGATAATTATTAAGTGCATCATTTGCTAGTTTCTCACTAAAAGTAATTGTAAACTCTTCTTCAATGTGATACACATCATGTTCGCCCTGTAGGGCACCAACCGGTACTAACCGTTTCCCCTCACCCGATACTATTGTTTTGGTAATTTCAATTGTTTTTCCAACACCTACATCAATATTCCCACTATCATTTGTAAACAATTGATCCCAAAAAGCAAATGTAAGTGCAGCCATAGCAATTAGTAATAATACAAACGCTATTGATAATACACTCTTTCTTTTCATATATACATCACCTTCATTAATTAAAAATAAAAAATGCCATTACTCAATTATATTTGAGAAATGGCAACTGGCTATCTTAATCTAATTAAGACCCTATAGCTTTCCGTCACTAGATCACTCTAGTTTTGGCAATATATAACTTTTTCGAGATATATTATATCATAATCAGAAATGAATGTAAAGAGTTTTATCAAATATTTTTAAATAAATACTTCCGGATTTAAAAACTAATTTTATTTCTTTAATTAAAGATGAGCATTTATAATTAGTTAAGAAAATACAAAATCATATTATTAGAAAATTTAGTCATTTTATGATATAATAAGAATATAATAGATAAGAAGTTATTTCGTGCCTTTAGAGGTACTTTTTTTTATAATTTGTAAGGAGGTGGATAAATGATTTTAACTTTTGTAGTCTTTCAATTTGTAAACATAATTATTTCTACATTTAAATCTGTATTATTAATTAAAGGAACTAAAGCCTATGCTGCATTAATTAATGCAATCTCTTATAGCTTAGGTATTTTTATTACTTATTATGTTTCAAATGAAATCAAAATTTATTACAGTATTCCAATTACTTTTATTTTAAACATTATCGGTGTTTATATTGGACTTGTAATATTAGAAAAATTTAGAAAAGACCAACTATGGCGTATTTCTACAACCATTAAAGCTGACTTAAAAGATG
>DUVT01000043.1 GCA_012840905.1 Acholeplasmataceae bacterium | reverse complement strand
TCACATAAGATTGATTGCTGCTTATATGTCACTATTAATAAATATAATGAAAATGAAATAGACGATATTATTTATAACTGTAAAAAATATAATATTCCAGTTCATTTTAATTACTTAACCTACTCTGGAAGAGCAAAAACTAATAAAAATGATTTAATGCCAACTTCAAATGATCTATTAAAAAAAATAAAAAATGCATATGAGAAATATTATTCTAACAAAATCATTAAATTACCCAATTCTTGTTGGGCAGATGCTTCCGTATTACAATTAGATAGTGAAGGAAATATATATTATTGTACGGAAATAAATCATTATAACAATAAAAATTGGTTAGGAAACATTAAGACTTTTCCAATAAATGAATGGTTGAATCGAAATAAAAGTGTTTCATATGAAAATAAATTAAATAAATGTCCATATGATGTTTACTATGGTGAAAACATTTTTATTACCAAGAATATAAATAAAAAATGTGATTTTTGTTACAACAACAAAAAGATTAGTACAATAAAACAACTAAATAAAGTTTTTGATGACTTATATCAGGAATTTGAAATGAATTGTAATGGATGTGAATATCCAGATTGCATGGGCTATATTTGGTTAACTAAACAAGAAACAAAGAAATTATCAAACTTAGGTGTTGATATTTTAACTATCAACGAAGATATAAATTGTATTAATTCTTTAGGTGATATAAGTGTTGACACCGACTTTAGTAGTATTGTTTATCCAAAGTGCCCTTTAAGATGTGATAAGTCATATAAATGTAAAATTCATGATGAAAGACCAATGGTGTGTCACATTTATCCTGTAGGATTAGAATCAGCAAAGAATGGTTCTATTTTATGGGTTTTACATAAAGATTGTTTATTTGTTAAACAATTAGAAAATAAAGGACTACTAGAACTATTTATGTTAAAATGTAACCAGTTAATTAACTCACTTTCAATAGAATTAGAAGAAACAATTATATCAACTTTTAAGAAGATTGATAATGTATCATCATTCCCTAATGGCGAAAATAGATATTATATATTAAAGGAAAGGAGGGAATTATATGTCAAAGTGTAAAGCCGTATTAGACTCTAACAAAGTTACGAGTATTAGTGTTAAAACTAAAAAAGAAACAAAAAATACAACTAAAAAACAAACTAAAAAGTCAGCGTAAATTATTTAAAAAGATGCTTATATAAACATAAAACTTATACAAGCATCTTTTTTGTTAGAAGAAAAAATAAAAGACTAAATACTATTACAGTTATATTTAAGTCTTTTAATTATTATACTCTACTTTACTCTTCAATTTTTAAATGTAGTTCTTCTAATTGTTTTTTACTAGCAAAACTTGGCGCTTCACTCATTGGACAAACTGCTGAAGCATTTTTCGGGAAGGCGATAACATCCCTAATAGTTTCACTACCTGTTAAAATAAGTGCGATTCTATCTAAACCAAAAGCCACTCCTCCATGAGGTGGAGTACCATATTTAAAGGCATTAATAAAGAATCCAAACTTATTTTCTATTTCTTCATCACTTAAGCCAATAATTTTAAAGACTTTTTTCTGCATTTCTTCATTATAAATCCTTAATGATCCACTTCCAAGTTCATAGCCATTCATGACTAAATCATAGTGATGTGCTCTTACTTTACTAGGATCGCTGTCTAGATATTTTATATCTTCTTCATATGGTCTAGTAAATGGATGGTGGGTAGAACTATAGGTTTTAGTTTCTTCATCATACTCAAATAGAGGGAAATCAACAACCCATAACATATCAAACTCATTATTATCTACGTTTGCAAATCTTTTGGCTAATTCATTTCTTAATGCTCCCATTGATTTACATACCCTTTCCCAGGAATTATGTGCACTTAATAAGACTAAGTCATTTTCCTCTAATTTTAATTTATCAAATAGCTTACTAGATTCTTCTTCACTGACTAACTTACTAAGTCCTCCAGTTAAAGCGTTTTCACTTATTTTTGCATAAGTTAAGAATGAACCACCATTCTTTTTAACTTCCATAGTTAAGGCATCAATGTCTTTTCTTGAGACATCATTGGCTAATCCTTTTCCTACTATTGCTTTAAATGTGCCATTTTGAGACATACCCTTTAATAAATCTGATTCATTGTTAGC
>DUVT01000042.1 GCA_012840905.1 Acholeplasmataceae bacterium | reverse complement strand
ATTACACCAGAATACACACTGCTTGGATCTTGTTTTGGTCCATATACATTAAAGTATCTTAAACCTATTGAATTAACATTATATACTCTATAATACAAATCAGCATATAACTCATCAATTCTCTTACTTAATGCATAAGGGGATATTGATGAGCCAATATTTGTTTCTATCTTTTCTAAATCTTCATTATCACCATAAACTGCAGAACTCGATGCATAAATAACTTTTTTTACTTTATTTAGTCTAGCAGCTTCAAGAACATTTACAAAGCCACTAACATTTATACTATTATTTTCTAGCGGCATTTCTATTGATGCTGGAACAGATACTAATGCAGCCTGGTGAATAATATAGTCTATATTTTCACTACACTTTTTTACAATTTCAAAATCTCTAATATCCCCATTAATAAATTCAAAATTTGGATGATTAATTATGCCTTCCAAATTGCTTAATTTACCACTTGATAAGTTATCAAGTACTTTTACAATATTCCCCTCTTCAATTAATAATTCACTTATTCTACTTCCAATGAAACCTGCTCCACCGGTTACTAAATATCTTGCCATATTAATCTCCTTTAATACTTTAACTAATTATATCAAAAATTACTAAATTTTTAAAGATTAGATTTCTTTAAATAGAAAGTTCTTTATTCTCGATAAATAGTAATTATTAATATCTTTATAACTACCTGTAAAAGTTACAGGATTATTTATTAAAGGAGCTTGCTGATTATATATATTCATTTGATTATATGGATCTAAGTTATACATATTAGGATTATACATATTCTGATTATTTAGATTCATATTTTGATACTGAGGTGGTGGAGGTGGCGGATTTGGTCGAAGCGGCCTATCCATAAAACGCATAACATCAGCTAATATACGATAAAAATTCATAATATTAGACTGCTATTTTAAAAAAAGAGGATTACCTCCTCTCTTATCTAAAACCAAAATGCTGCTCCAACAATTACTAACAAGATGAATAATACTAATACAAACGCATATCTATTTGAACCAAAGCTTACAGGGAAGCAGCATGGCTCAACTGGTTTGCAATGTCCAAAGTTACCAGCAGTCATTATTACACCACCTTTCAGTATAGTTTATGAATGTTTCTCATTTTTGACAATGACATTTAACTATTTTAAATATTTTATATACATAATAATTCACAAGCTACATATAAATTTAAGGAGGAGGACAATAGTATGAATGTTGTTAGTCAAGCTAAAGTTTCTTATGCATATTCAGTTGGAAACTTAAAAATAAGAAATATTACAAACTCTAACCTAGTAACTACCGAAGTAAGAAGTGTTGAACTAAAAGCAAAAAAGGTTGCATCCCAAAACTTTTTTAAACCAAATGATATTATTACTTATACATTAGTAATCCAAAACCCTGGAAACACAAAAGTTACAGATGTAGTTGTAAACGATGATTTATATCACCAAAAGTATATAGAAGATAGTTTCAATTACCTATTTTTAGATGATAGTAAAACAGAAATTAATATAACTATAAATGAAAATAACTTAATTTTTGAAATTCCAGAAATTAATGCAAACGCAACTTTAGTTATTACATACCAAGTTGAGATTGATAGTGTAGAAGAGATATCAATGGATATATTAAATATTGCAAATATCCATAGCAAAGAAATTAAGCCATTTAAAACAAACACAATTGATTTAAAACAAAGATTTGCGAAAATTGAATGTGAGAAAAAATGTGTTGATTATACTTATTTTGATACTGATCTATCTTATAGTATTCTACTTAAAAATTTAGGAAACTTGGACGCAATTGATTTAGAAGTGGTTGATCAACTCCCTAAAACTTTTGAACTAGCTAAAAGTAAGCCAATAACTATTAATAACAATGAAATTGATATTTATACATTTGATGAAGATACAAGAGTTTTAAAGTTCATTGTTGATAAAGTTGAAGCTAATGGTGAGGTTGAAGTAATTATTAAGGGAAGGATCACAAAATAAAAAAACTAGGAAAAAGTCCTAGTTTTTTTCGTTTTTTATCACGAAAGTAAAAAGGTTCATGATAGCGATTCTGTAATTAGAATCAAAATTCTTCCGTTCTCATACCAGCATACTTTCCCATACTTTATTAAATTTTGCCCCTGTGGCAATACAAGTTTAGATATTGGATTTAAAAAAGTTATTCTAGAAATATGAACTCAATATTGCCTTCACTATATATAACGAAATAAAGTGAGTTTTTGTTCAGTCAAAATAAAAAATGTGATATTTCTATCACACTTCAAGTATAATTTTCATAAAATTCTTTTAGTTTTTTCATTGCCTCAGAATAAACCCGAGTAATCGTCCCTAAGGGACGATCTAAAACTTTTGCAACCTCTCTTCTCTTCAAATTATAAACAATTGATAAAACAACTACATCATATTCAAAGTCAGTTAAAACACGCTTTGCATCGATGTCAAATTCATTGAGCATAGATGTAAATCTGCTATCGCTAACTTCATCTTGATTTAGTTGATAGTATATTTTTCTTGTTCTTAAATAATCTAATGCTACAT
>DUVT01000041.1 GCA_012840905.1 Acholeplasmataceae bacterium | reverse complement strand
TTCTTCAAACCAACGAATATAATTTGAATGATGAACTACTTGCATTTGATCTGTTTCATAATAAAACGGCTTTCTTATATATGGTTTAATTTGCATCATGCTTCTCCTTTAATAATTGATTTAACTCGTCCATTACTGCTTTTAAATTTCCAATCCCATAAATTCGTATCCCTCTATCTTTAGTATTAATTACTAAAGTACTACTTTTCTTTTTACTATCTACTTTGTTTGAAATAGATAGAATATCATTTATTGGAATTCTAATTTCTTCAAAGCGGTCTTTATAAATTAATAAAATATCATTTTCTAATACTATAATATTTTTTGGTATACTTAGAAGTTTATAGTATAAAAAATCAAAAAATGCAAAAGTTAATAGAAATTTAATTATTTCTTTTTGCCACCCATTTGCATCATTATTAATTAGTGTAATAATATCATAACCTTCAATAATTATAAATGCAATAATTAATAATAAAAACAAATGAAACTTATTACTTCTTTTCGCGATAATCTTCTTCACTCTTCTTTCACCACATTCATTACCTTAATTGATTTTTCTTACTTACACCATTAATTTCTTCTTTATTCTTATTTGGATTAAGCCTTACTTCATCGTGTAAATTTTCTTCTTCAAACTTTTGTTTTTCGTTATTAGCTTGATCTAAAAATTCTAAATCTTTCTCATGATGCATAATTATTTCCTCCTTTAATATTATTGTAAGGAAATAAAAATCTTTTATGCATTGATTGTTTCATTAATTATATTATAAACTAGTATTTAGGAATTTGTCAATTGGAAAAGCATAATATTCAATATTGCATTTTAATTGATAATTTATTGAAAAAAACTTATAATATATAAGACATGTAAATTCCTTTTCGGAGGAATTTTAGTTATTTAAATAACAGATAGGAGGATTTTTTTATGTCATTAGTTGGAACTGTTATTCAACCATTCACGGCGCAAGCTTATCGCCAAGGAAAATTCATCACTGTAACGGATGAAGACCTAAAGGGTAAATGGAGTGTTGTATGCTTCTACCCTGCTGACTTTACGTTTGTATGTCCTACAGAATTAGAAGACTTACAAAATGAGTACAAAAACTTACAAGCTCTAGGTGTTGAAGTTTACTCAGTATCTACAGATACTCACTTCACACACAAAGCTTGGCATGACACATCACCAGCAATTGGTAAAATTGAGTATACTATGATTGGTGATCCAAGTCATACTATTTCTAGAAATTTTGGTGTATTAGATGAAGAAGCTGGTTTAGCACAAAGAGGAACATTTATTATTGACCCAGACGGTGTGATCCAAGCAATTGAAATTAATGCTGATGGAATTGGAAGAGATGCTAGTCAATTAATTCCAAAGATTAAAGCAGCACAATATGTAAGAGCTAATCCAGGTGAAGTATGTCCTGCAAAATGGAAAGAAGGCGCTGAAACATTAAAACCAAATCTTGACTTAGTAGGTAAGATTTAAGAGGAATTATGTTAGATAGCACAATTAAAAGTCAATTAGCTGAATATCTTAAATTACTAGATAACGACTTAGAAATTATTGTAAGTGTTGGTGATGATGAAAAATCTAAAGAAATGCAAGAGTTTCTTAATGATGTAGCATCCCTAACACCGAAAATAACACTTAAAGCGGGAGTTCTATCTAGAACTCCTAGCTTTAAGATTAACCAAAAAAACAAGGAATTTGGCGTAGAATTTGCAGGAATACCTACCGGTCATGAATTCAATTCCTTAGTTCTTGCATTATTACAAGTTGGTGGTAGAACACCAAAACTAGAACCAGAAATAATCAAACAAATCCAAAGTATTGAAGGCAAACTTCATTTTACATCCTACATTAGTTTAACTTGTCAAAACTGTCCAGATGTAGTTCAAGCACTTAATATGATGAGTGTATTAAATCCAAACATTAGCCACACAATGGTTGATGGGGCAGTGTTTACTGAAGAAGCTGAAGAAAAAGATGTATTTGCTGTGCCAACTGTATTTTTAAACGATGAGTTTTTCAGTAGCGGAAGAATTAGTATTGAAGAAATCTTAGAAAAACTTGGTAAGGATACTACAGTTGATGTAACTGAACCTTTCGATGTATTAATTATCGGTGGTGGTCCAGCTGGAGCAAGTGCAGCAATCTACTCAGCTAGAAAAGGTGTAAAAACTGGTGTTGTTGCAGAACGCATCGGTGGGCAAGTATTAGATACTCAAGGTATTGAAAACTTAATAAGTGTAGGTAAAACTGATGGAAGTAGTCTAGCAAACACATTAGAAAATAACATGAAATATAATGGTGTTACTATTATCAAAGGAACTAAAGTCGATAAAGTTACAAAGACTGATGATTTATTCGAATTAACTCTTACAAATAATACAATAGTAAAAACAAAAACAATTATTGTTGCAACAGGTGCAGATT
>DUVT01000040.1 GCA_012840905.1 Acholeplasmataceae bacterium | reverse complement strand
CCTGTAGGTAAATATAAATGATAACTTAAATAGAAACCTAAAAATACACTTGCTTCGCTGAAGATAATTGCAGAAAAAATTGTTCCTTTAAAGGAGTTTCCAATTAATATTGATGATGCTACTGGAACAATTAATAATGCACTTATTAAGAGTACACCAACAAAATCAATAAAAATTGAAATAACTACTGCAAGAATAATTGTAATAATCATTTGAAGTACTTTTACATTTACTCCAGATATTCTTGCATTTACTTCATCGAAACCTAATGATAGAATTTGCTTGTGATAGATCGCTGCAAAACCTATAATTGCCGCACTAACTACTAATATAATTATTAAGTCAAGTAGGCTTATACTATAAATATTTCCGAATAAGAGGTTTGTAGTAAATGAAGTTGAGATTCCATCACTAATTGCAATGAAGATCCCACTTAAAGCAACTCCAAAACTCATAACAATTGGCATCGATAACTCTTTGTAGTTTCGATAAAAGCCTCTTAGTTTTTCGATTAAGAAAGTACCAATTACGCTAAATAGTACTCCTAAGAAAATTGGATCTATTTTTATTAATGATTGGGGAATAAATTTTGAAATGAAAACCCCAAATGTAACTCCTGCTAAGGAGAAGTGACTTAGAGTATCAGCGATAAAGGAAAGTCTACGGATTACAACCATTGAACCGATTAGTGGCGCAATAAACCCAATACAAATACCAGCTATTAAAGCATAAAGTAAAATATCAGTTTCGAAGACTGATTTAAAGAAACTAGCTAAAATCATACTTCGGTCGCCTCGATTAAATTATAATCTCCAAGTTCTGAAAACTCTAAGTAGTAATCAGCTAAGTCTTTTATAAAACTTGTATCATGAGTTGACATGATTATTGTAACGCCTTTTTTCTTAAGGTCACTTAAAATGTTTTTCAATGTTTCCATACTTTCTTTATCTATTCCTACAGTTGGTTCATCTAAGATTAATAGTCTTGGATGATTTAGTAAACTTCTAGCAATAAACACACGTTGGAGTTGTCCACCTGATAATGTGTTTACGTTTTGGCGGTATATTTGATTTAAATTAAGCTCATTAATAATTGATGTATAAAATAAATCTTTCCCCTTTAAATAGCTAGATGAAAGAATTTCATTAACTGTTATTGGAAATTCATAATTGAATTCTAATTTTTGGGGAACATAACCAACGTTTTTGAAGTTTTTAATTGTATTAATATCGACCCCATCATAAAAGATTGTATTATCAGGGACTGGTTCAATTTTTAATAAACATTTAATAAATGTACTTTTCCCAGTTCCATTTTTCCCTATTAAGGCTAAAAACGAACCTTCTTTAAGGTCGACTGTTACTTTATTCAAGACTAATCTTTGCGTATAAGAAAAGCTTAAATCTTTGACTTTAATATGCATATTTTTACCACCATTATAAAAGATTACTAGTTTTAATCTTTACTTATTTTATCACATTATCCCCCTTTTCACAAGTCCCACGTATCTATAAATTAAAATACTAAAAAAGTATTTTAATTTTAGTCAAAATATGAGATAATATATATAAGAAATATGGAGTTGATATAAAGTGAAACGATTTATAAGTTTTGAAGGTGGGGAGGGTAGTGGCAAAACTACTGTCATCGAACGCCTTTCAAATGAACTAAATCAATTAGGATATAATATAGTTAAGACAAGAGAGCCTGGGGGAAGTAAAATCGCAGAACAAATCCGTGATGTTATCTTAGCAATCGATAATACTAATATGGATTTTCTAACAGAAGCTTATTTATATGCTGCTAGTAGACGCCAACATTTGGTTGATATTATAATTCCTGCTTTAAATGAAGAAAAAATAGTTTTATGTGATAGATTTATTGATTCTTCACTTGCTTATCAAGGTTATGCAAGAGAACTAGGAATTGAGAAGGTGTATAAAATTAATGAGTTTGTTACAAATGGATTTTTACCCGATTTAACTATATATATAGATGTTGATCCAAGTATTGGCTTAAAGCGAATTAAAAGTAATAATCGTAAAGTTGACCGCCTTGATATGGAAGCAATCACTTTCCATCAAAAGGTAAGACAAGGTTATTTAGAAGTTGCAAAACTTTACAGCAACAGAATTAGGATAGTTGATGGTAATCGTGATATAGAAGAAATATATAATGAAATTAAAAATATAGTGATGGCTATCCTCTAAGGAGGGAAAAGATTGAAGTATGATTTGTTTTTAAACTCTCAACCTAAAGTCTTAAAGCTAATTGATAATTCCTTTAAGAAAAATCGATTAGTTCATACATATTTATTTGAAGGTCCTAGAGGTACATCTAAATTAGAAGCAGCATATTATCTTGCACAAAAGCTACTATGTACCGACCCAAAAAACAGACCATGTATGAAGTGTGAGGATTGTAAAAAGGTGATGGATGAAGTTCATCCTAGTATCTTTTATATTGAGCCTATTAATAATATAATTACAAAAGAACAAGTTGAAAAACTAGAAAGAGAATTTTCTCTTACGCCACTAGGTAGCGGGGTAAGAATATATATTATTAAAGATATTGATAAAGCAAATGCTAGTGCAGCTAATTCACTTCTAAAATTTTTAGAAGAATTAGATGGTGATAAATATGGAATCTTACTAACGGAAAACTTACAAGCTGTTCTACCAACAATCCGCTCAAGAGCAGTAATAGTTTTCTTTGATCAATTACCTGCAAAGATTGTTGCAGAAGAATTAATTAGTAAAGGTGTAGAAGAAGAAACAAGTTATATTTTATCTACCCTTACAAATTCCGTAAGTGATTCTCTAAATTTAATTAATGAAGGAGTCATCTTAGACTTAATTGAAGTTGTAAAAGAGTTATCACTTGCATTAACATTAAAAGAAGATTCACCAGTAATGATTCTTTTTAAAAATGAAGATTTACTTATAAAAAATAAAGATAAAAAATATCATAATTTATTTTTAGATTTACTAATTACCCTAACAAATGATAAACTCTATTATGTCTTAAATCAAATT
>DUVT01000039.1 GCA_012840905.1 Acholeplasmataceae bacterium | reverse complement strand
GCTTACCAATTGCTAGAGATTTAACGTCTTCGATTAAGCGAAAAGTAGATAACGATGGAAAAGAATCTATAACTTTATATGAATTTATAAAAGAGTTAGAAAATGGCTACTTATATGAATTAACATTAGTAACAGGAAGAACTCATCAAATAAGGGTTCACCTTGCTCATTTAGGTAGCCCGATTGTTGGGGATGAACTTTACTTAGGAGAAAAAGCTGATAGATTGTACTTACATTCAGCTTATATAAATTTTGTACATCCAATTACGAAAGAAGAAATCTCAATAAACTCTGGAATTGTATGGAAATAAAAGTGCTGTTAAATGTTGTTAATTTTTGTCGAGTGTGATATAATTAGGTAAATTATTTTTTATTAATAGGTAAGGAGTTTATTTATGGATGAGAAAAACTTAAATCAGGAAAATATTGATGAGGGAATTACCTTAGTCGAATTATTTAATTCCTTAAAACAAAATTTAGTTTTAATGCTAGGGATAGGTATTTTGGTTGTTTTACTAGGAATTATTTATACATGGTTTATTGTTACACCAATGTATACTTCTAGTGTAGATATTCATATTAAAATCGAAAACATCGATGAGAATACTAATCCTAGCTATGTGAATGTTAGTATAGTTAATCAAGTAAAACAAAACATAAAAGAAATTGCAAAATATCCAGAAATAATTGAAGCGGTAATTGAGGATTTAAATCTACCTTATAATAATCTTGAAGCTAAAGTTAATTCAATTCGTGGAAGAATTAGGACTAGTGATATTGGCTCAGCTTCAGCTGTGAAAATCTCTTATGAAGATGTCGATCCTGTAATGGCAACGAGAATTGTAATTGCAATTGCAGAAGAAACTAAAAATAGAATAAATAGCGAAGAAAAATCTCTTGCATACTTCATTGAACAATTAGAAGTTGTTAATAGACCAAGAGAAAATCCAAATCAAGCGCCATCTTCCCCAAACAAAGTTTTAAACTTAGCAATAAGTGTAGTTTTAGGTGGAATTATTGCAGTAGTAATTGTTATTTTAAAAGAACAGTTCAGTAGTTATTTTAAGACAAAATCTGAAGTTGAAAAATTTACTAAATATTCTGTAATTGCGGAAATACCTGCACGTAAAGGAGTGAAGTTTGGTGAGTAAAATTAAGAAGTTAAATGATATTTTCAAGAAGACTAATGATAAACATTATGATGTTTTAGTTGCAACACAACCAAATTCGCTATATGCAGAAAGTTTTCGTAAGATTCCAATCAACTTAAAATATGTTGATGTAGATAATGAACCAAAAGTAATTCAAATTTCATCAGCACTTCCAGGTGAGTATAAAACAACAACTTCAATAAATTTAGCTGCTGTATATCATGAACTTGGAGAAAAAGTTATAATTATTGACTGTGACTTACGTAGACCAAAAATCCATCGAGCTACTAAAGTTTTAAATGATGTTGGGCTAACAAACTATTTAGCTGATCAAATTACAGAAAAAGAATTGATAAAACAAAGTGAATATGGATTTGATGTAATCACATCAGGAGAATCAGTTCCTTATCCACATGTAATTCTTGCTAGTGATAAGTTCAAAAAATTAGTAATGAAATTAAGAGAAGAATATGATTATATAATTATTGACTCACCGCCAGTACTATTAGTAACTGATAGTTTAGTTATCAGTGGTTCTGTTGACGCAACATTGTTTGTTTTAAATCAAAAAGTCGCAAGAAAAAATGAAGTAAAAGAAGCTTTAAGACTACTTGAAGAAGCAAATGCAAAAGTAGCAGGAATTGTCTTAAGCAATGTAGATAAACGTTATATTAACTATTCTCGTTACGGTGAGTACTACTAAAAGAGGTGAAATATATGGTTGATATCCATACCCATCTATTACCAGAAATCGATGATGGATCACCAAGTATGGATGCATCAATCGAAATGGTTAAAGGAGAAATTGCAAATGGCATTAAATATGCCATCATAACTCCCCATGCCCTACGTAAAGACATGGAACCATATACACTCGAAAGGCTAAGAAATGATTTTTTAGAATTTAAAACTAAAATTGAATCAGAGTTACCAATAAAACTTTACCTTGGCCAAGAGGTTTATAAAAGTGATGATTTAATTCATAACTTAAAAAACAAACAAGTCTTAACTTTAAATGATTCAGAATATGTCTTATTAGAACTTCCATATCAAGAAGCTCCACAAGACCTTGACGAAATTATTTATGCTTGTGAAATTTTAGGTTTGAAAATTATTTTTGCTCATATTGAAAGATATTCTTACCTTTCAATTAAGGATATTGAAAACTTGAAAAAGACTGGAGTTTTATTTCAAGTAAATAGTAGTAGTTTTTATTCAAGACATAAATATGTTCAAAAAAGAGTACATAAATTGTTTAAGAAAAAATTAGTTTCCTTTATAGCGAGTGATATTCATTCGTACAGGACTAATACAATGAAAGAGGCTTTTGAATTAGTAAAGTCAAAATATGGAGAAAAAACAGCTAATGAAGTATTTTTTGAAAATGCAAAAAATTTACTTAACATTGGCTAGAATTTCTTCTTGTAAACGCTCTAGTTTTTTGATATAATTAAAGAAGAGGAAAAGGCTTAAAAAGGTGAGAAGAAAATGAAAAAATTATTATTATTTATTCTTGCATTGACATTTGCATTAGTTATTGTTGGCTGTGATGATCCTGTAGTGCCAGAAGAATATACACTTTCAGTTGAAGCTGAAGTAACAACTTTAAAAGTTGGTGAAACAATTACTATTTTTGCAGAAACAAATAAACCAGATGCAACTTTTGAATGGTCAAGTAGTGATGAAGAAATTGCGAAAGTAAACCAAGTTGGTATGGTTACAGGTGTAGGTGTTGGTACTGCAACAATAACTGTTAAAGTAGAAGATGTTGGTGAAGAAGAAGTTGAAATAACAGTTACTGAAAAAGATATGACTACTGATGAAGCTAAAGATTTATTAATGACTATTTTAGATGAATATTTAGAATCAACTAGTGGTTCACTTAAAATAACTACTAATGATGAAATTGGTTCAATGGTATCAGAATTAGTATATAACTATAACAATGATGGTGAAATTGAATCATTAATGTATAAATTAGTTGTTGATAATGATCCGGATAGCGAAAGACATGTTTATGTTAAAGACGGATATTCATATAACTTGGCTAATAAAACAAAAGTTAAAAATGAATTAACGGCTCAAGAAATTACAAGTATTTCTACACAATATTCACAAGCTGCGTTTTTAGCTGAAGCGACAAAATTTTATACTGAAGATGCATTTTATGCTGCATTAGAATTCGCTGGTAGAGGCGAAGGTACAGTTGAATTCAAACTTAATTTAAGTAAATATGAAGGTGAAGTATTTAATACTGTTGGAGCAGATGAAATTAAACTTGTAATTACTTTAAATAATGACAAAGTAACTATAGTTGAAATTCAAAAGAAAGTAGGTTCTAATACTGTAAGTTTAGTAGTAGAATATAAGGGCTCCACAACTCAAACAATTACTTATCCAAGTGATTTAGACTCATATGAAGAACAATAGAAGCTTTATGGATGCCATAAGGCTTTTTTTATTATTTGCGATGTAAGCGTTTTAAAAATGTTTAAAAAAGGTATTTTTTATTTATTTGTTTTATGATATGATATAGATGTAAAACATTAAGTTGGAGGTATGCTACTTAGAACATGAAAAAGACTGTTTTGTATGATGAGCACTTGAAACATGGTGCCAAAATCGTCGAATTTGGTGGCTTTTTAATGCCGATCGAGTATACTAATATTTCGCTAGAACACCAAGCAGTACGCATGAGAAGTGGCTTATTTGATGTAAGTCATATGGGAGAGATTGAGATTATAGGGAAAGATGCCACAGCATTTGTAAATTATTTAGTTACAAATGATGTTAGTAAGGTAAAAAACAATAAAATGATTTATGCGTTTTTACTTTACGAACATGGGGGAATAGTAGATGATTTAATGATTTATAAATATAATGATGAACGATATCTACTAGTAGTTAATGCAGGAAATAAAAGCAAAGACTATGATTGGATTTTATATCATAAGGGGGACTATGATGTAGAGGTTAATGATTTAAGTGATGAGATTTCCCTACTTTCTCTTCAAGGTCCACTCTCTGAAGAAGTATTACAAAAGTTAACAAACTTTGATTTAAGTAAATTAAAGTTGTTTGACTTTAGCGAGTTTGAAGTTCTTGGAAAAGAGTGCCTGGTATCAAGAAGCGGGTATACAGGAGAAGACGGATTTGAGATTTATAGTTCAAATGATAATATTTTAGAGCTTTTTAGAGAATTAGTTACTTGGCCTGAAGTTAGTCTTTGTGGATTAGGAGCAAGAGACACACTTAGGTTTGAAGCGGCAATGCCTCTATATGGAAACGAGATTGGTGAAGACATTAATCCACTAGAAGCTGAACTTGGTTTCGCAGTGAAATTTACAAAAGACTTCATTGGTAAGGAAGCCTTACTCGAGGTTAAGGAAAAAGGTGTTGAAAGAAAAATCGTAGGAATTGAATTGTTGGAACGAGGGATTGCAAGAAGTGGTTATGAAGTATACTATAACAACAAAAATATTGGTTATATAACAACTGGTTATATGATTCCAAACACTAACAAAACATTAGCATTTGCATTAATAGATGCAAATTACGCTAAGCTAGATACTGAAGTACATATTCAGATTAGGAAACAAAGGGTACTAGCAAAAGTAAGAGATAAAAACTTTCTTGAAAAAAAATATATAAGATAGGAGATAAAAATTATGAGTAAAATTTTAGAAAACTTAAAGTATTTGGATTCCCATGAATGGGTAAAAGTTGAAGGCGAATATGCTTATATTGGTATTACTGACTATGCACAAGATAGTCTAGGTTCAATTGTTTATATTGAAGTTGGTGAAGTTGGCGATGAAGTTGTACAAGGGGAAGAATTTGGTGCAGTTGAAAGTGTTAAAGCAGCATCTGATTTAATTAGCCCATTATCAGGTGAAATTGTAGAAGTAAATGAAAAAGTATTAGAAGATCCAGAAGATGTTAATACTGATCCATATGGAAGCTGGTTTATTAAAATTAAAGTTAAAGATATAAATGAACTTGAAAAATTATTAGACGCAAAAGGATATGAGGAGATCTTAGATTAATGTTCAAATATTTTCCACATACTGAACAAGATATTCAAGCAATGCTTGAAAAAATTGGAGTTAATAGTTTAGATGATTTGTTTGCTGAGATCCCAAGTCATCTAAAAATAACTCAAGATTTAAACTTACCTAATGCAATGTCAGAAATTGAAATTAGAAAACATATTAGAAAATTAGGTAATAAAAATCAAGAGTTTATCTCTTTTTTAGGTGCTGGTAGCTATGATGTTTATACACCTGCAGTTATTGGTGCCCTTACTTCAAGACAAGAGTTTTTAACATCCTATACTCCATATCAACCAGAAATCTCCCAAGGGACTTTAACTTATATTTTTGAGTTCCAAAGTATGATTTGTGAGTTAACAGGAATGGATGTAAGTAATGCTTCTGTTTATGATGGTGCAACTGCAACTGCAGAATCAATGTTTATGGCAATTAGCCAAACTAAGCGTAATAAGGTTTTAGTTAGTAGTACAATAAAT
>DUVT01000038.1 GCA_012840905.1 Acholeplasmataceae bacterium | reverse complement strand
CAAAATTTATTTATTTTATATAAAATAAATAAGCTCTATGTAAAACCATAAAGCTTATTTTTGAAATTATAAATCTGTAATACCAATCACTTCAAAAGCTACTTTTCTTACAACACTTTGAAGTGTATCATAATTATTTTCAATATCTTGAACCAACTTAAATTGGTTTTTACAAATATCCCAACTATCTGTATCATAGATAGGATTAAAATTCTTTCCATCTAATAAATAATCTGTTAAATGTCTAATTCCATATTCTAGTGCCATTATTCTAATTGCATCAACTAAATACTTTAATTCTGTTTTTGTAATAATATCTTTTACTTCATTTAAGTAACCTCTTAAGCCTTCTCTAAAGAGATCAATTCTGAAGTGAACAGATTCTAAGTTTTTTTCTGCTTCTTTAGTTGAGTTGAATGCATAACGTGCCATTTCTCCAAAATCTCTTAAGATTGTTCCTGGCATTATTGCATCAAAACCAATTAAGTGTAAGGCTCTATATGTATCTTTTTCAAATATGATATTAGCTTTTCTAACATTGTTATGCGTTACTCTTAATGGAACTATGCCATTATCACGAAGATTACTTATTATTTTTAGATCCTTTTCTCTATCAACAATAAATTTATATTCATTCCATGTATATAAATATTTATCGCTTTTACATTGTTCATTTGCTTCTAAGTATTTTTGATAATGTTCAAAGGTACTATGAAAATTTGGTATAGTCATTTCAAGTTTAGTTGCATCAAAATCTGCTGTTAATCTATGAAACTTCCCTAATATTTTTCCAATTTCATAATACATTTTTTCATTTTCAAAATAGTTGTATATTTCTTCATTATCTCTTAACTTATAGCAACGCCAATATGATTCATTAACTAAAACATGTTGTGATTTTTCTTTACCATAAATAATATAGGCATCATAATCATTTTTTACAACCTTCAAATGATGAGTAACTAAATCTATATTTTTAATTACTTTTTCAACATTAGGAAAAACATTAAAATCAATTAATTGCAAAGCATAACGATTTCCATTTTCGTTGACAATATAGGTCCTATTAATAGTACCTCTACCTCTTTTATTAACTGTGTCAACTTTATCAAGTAAACCAAAACTTTTAAGGGCTTCAAACATTATCATATAAAAGGTCTCCTTATTTATATCCTTTATAAATAAAACAATTTATTTTTATTTATTTTTGATAATTTTGCTTATCTTAAGCAATTCATTATTTAATTTTGATTTAATCTTTTGATTACTTACTAAACTTATTATATTAGCAATCTCATCCAGTTGTTCATTATTAGTATCTAATTGATTGTTACTATTTATATAATCAAGTAAATCTTTTAATGCTGTATCATCATCTCTTTCCATATAATAATTAACAAGTTTATCTTTTAAATCACTTGTATAAGCTTGATATATTTCTTCCTTAGTAGCACTAGGTAAAACTATATAATCACGGTTCATATATTTTAGTGCATCTTTTAATTTACTACTAAAAATAGTTCTACTTGAAAACTT
>DUVT01000306.1 GCA_012840905.1 Acholeplasmataceae bacterium | reverse complement strand
TACAGGGTTAATGCTGTCAGCATGGTAATACCATTGATATCCATCGTGTTCTACAGGTTCTAAGATATAACCATCTAACACACCACCTGTACCTACTAATTCACTAACTGTTTGAGCAATTGTTGCTTCAAGTACGCGCGAATCTAGTACTGTACTAAAGTCTGCAGATAACATTTCATCCATTGTAAAGTTGAAGCTAGCAAATGAATTTCCACCAAGAAGTGTATTTACACCAGCTAAGAAGCGTCTTAATTCGCCTTCATCAACTAAGTTATCATTTTCATCAAATGTTCTTTCCCAAACTATTGCTTCATAATTGCTATCGAAGTAATAGAATGTAGGGTTATTATTATCTGGGATAACTAGTTTATCAGACTCTTTTACAAACTTAATTACGCTTGCTTCTACTACTCTAGATTCTAAGATTTCTTCTTGATCACTACCTAGAATTGTATCAACATCGAATTTAGCATCTGTGAAGTTTTCACCCGGACCAAGTAATAGTTCAATAGAGTTCAAGAATAATCTTAATTCTCCATCTTCACCATACCAGTCTTGTTTTGTGAAGCCATCAGGTCTTACTAAATTCCCATATAACGGACTCATCGGATCATCAATTTCAGTTTCGATTGTATTTACTACTGATGCTTCAACTAGTCTACTTGCTAGCAAGATATCTTGTGAATCATCGTCGAAGAATTTCTCAACCTTAAATTCTGCATTTTCAAAGTCATCACCATCTAATAAGACTTCTATTGCATTAAGGAAGCGTCTTAATTCTCCATCTTCACCATACCAGTCACTTTCTTGGAATCCATCAGGCTTAACTAATTTTCCTTCAAGTGAACCACCAGCATCCATTTCAGTATTAATCTTATTAATAATCGATTCTTCTACTATTCTACTTGCAAGTAATCTATCTTGTCTTGTAGGATCTTCTGGTGTATTAAAGATATTTTCAACTTTAAATTCTACATCTTCAAACTTAGTATTTTCGTCATCACCGATTAGTACATCGATTGCAACTAAGAGTTTTCTTAATTCACCCTTATCTACTAAGTTATCATCGTTATCATATTGTATTTCCCAAACTACATCGTTTGGAATAATTAACATTCCATCTAAACTTCCGCCAGTTTCAGCTTCAGTTTCAATCTTATTAATAATAGTTGCTTCTATTACTCTACTAGCTAAAATAACTTCGTCTTCTACATCAGCTTTTGCTTCATCGAAGAGTACAGTTAGATCAATATCATCTTCAAAGTTTGTTAAACCTAAACCACGAAGTGCTTTTAGAGTTTTAACTAATTCACCATCTTCACCATACCATAAATCATTATCATAGTCTGGATGATTAGGATTTAAGTCGTCTGGTAGGGATATGAATGAATTTTCATTTGCACTTTCATCTTCAATGAATGTAACCATTGAGTGAGATAGAATCTTAGATTTTGTAACTGTTTCAATTTCATCATCAGTTAAACTCAAGAATAAATCTGAATCTATATCTAAATTATTTAAGTCTCCATCCTCACCAACAAAGATTTCAATCGCATCAATTAAGTTAGGAAGTTCTGCTTCCCATGTACCTTCTACATAATCATTACTTTCACGGTCAAAATCAGGATGTAAACTAATTACATCGTTATCACTTGCAAGTTCTTCAATATGACTAATAATTGTTTCAGTCATTATTTGCGATGCAAGAATAGTATCTTTATTTTCACCAGTAATATTACCAAAGGAAATAGATTCTAATTGTTCAAGGCCATCTTCACTATCGCCAACAATCTTTTGTGCAGCTAAAATAAATGCTTTTAACTCACCATCAGTACCGAAGTATTCTACATCTCCTTCTGGAAGATAAAGTACTCCATGTAAATCGCCATCAGGTTCAGTTAAGTCTTCTAATTTCTTAACTGCATTATCAACGATAATATGCGATGAAACTATATAATCAATTTCATGTTCTTCAAGTTCAGTTAAAACATTAAAGCTAAACTCATCACCATAGCTCAATATAACTTTTGCAGCTCTAAAAAGTGCGTTCAATTCTTCAAATGTCCAATCATCTGCCTCTACATCTATATCTAAATCCATGCTTTCATCTAACATACTATTAATTAGTGATGTGAGGTTTTCACGAATAATTCTTGAACCACTCATCGCTTCTGCTAGATCTTTAATCATATCATCTTCAGGATCATCACTTCCATCAGTAAGATTACTAAAATCGCCATCTTCAAGTAAACCTGATTCTAGGATAATTCCTACTGCACTTAGTAATGATTTGAAT
>DUVT01000037.1 GCA_012840905.1 Acholeplasmataceae bacterium | reverse complement strand
TATAATTCATGTGGTTTTATTTTATTTTTCATATTAATTCCTCCTATAATAATTTTTTCCAAATTCAAAATAAATATAATTTGAAAAAAATAACATAATAATAGTTGACACATAATACTATGTATTGTATAATATAAGGCATAAGGAGGTAGAAATGAAAACTCAACTTAAAAAAGGTTTTCTTGATGTTTGTATCCTTGCGGCTTTGATAGAAGAAGATAGTTATGGATATAAGCTAATACAAGATACAAAAGATATAGTAGAAATGTCTGAGTCGACATTGTATCCTATCTTAAGAAGATTAGAGACTGCAAAGTATCTTACCTCCTATAAGAAGGAATATAATGGTAGACTTAGAAAATATTATAAAATAACAAAAGCTGGAATAAATTATTTAAAAGATTTTTTAGATGAGTGGGAACACATTGATAAATTATTTAGATTTGTAAAGGAGAAATTCTATGAAGAAGCGTGAATTTATAAGAGAAATAGATAGAAGATTAAAAAACTTCAATAATGAAGAAAGAGATCGTATTATTGAATATTATGAAGAGTTAATAAGTGATTATTGTGATGAAGGCTATACTGAAGAAGAAGCAATTGAGAAACTAGGTAGTATTGATACAATTATTAAAAATATAAAGGCTGATTTAGTTATTGAAAGAAGCAAAACAAAAAATACAAATTCATTTAAAAATGTAATTATAATTCTAGGTATTTGTACATCTCCTGTTTTAATTCCATTAGGTATTGGCTTATTCTTTACTTTCTTTGGTATTGCATTTGCATTGTTTATGACATTCATTTCACTTTCAATAGGTTCACTAACAGCATTAGCTGGGACAGTTGTATCAGTTGCGGATTTAATAATCACTGGTGGTGATCCAGGACTAATTATTTTATTGTTAGGAATTGGCTTAACTGCGACTGGATTACTTGGATTACTTGCATATTATTTATACAAATTATCAGTTATTATTTTAAATTCTATAATTAAACTATTTAGTGGTTTAATTAAGAAAAGAACAAATAAGGAGATGAGTAGAAGTGTTTAAGAAAGTATTAGGTTTTATATTAATTGTAGGGTTTATTTTAATAGTAATAGGAATAGTTATGACAAAAGGAGATTTCATGGCATTAGAAAAAGTAGTAACAACTGATGTTAATTATGAATACAAAGAGTTCGTTGATGATAGTGAATTCTCAAATATGGATATTAATTTAATTAGTCATAATATATATTTTGAAAAAAGCGAAGATGAAAATTTAAAAATAGAGTATTATGAATCAGAAAGAGATAAAGTTGAAATTAAAATTGAAAATGATACATTAAAAATGAAAGCAAAGGTTATTCAAGATTGGAGATTCTTCAACTTTAAATTTAAGACTAGAAAAGTATCAAATATTAAAATTTATTTACCAAAGGAAAACTTTAACGATGTATTTATAACACTTACAAGTGGGAATATATATTTAGATGAATTTGAATTTGAAAAACTAAGTGTAAATGCAACTAGTGGAAATATCAATTTAGCTAATCTAGAAGTTAAGACTGATCTAAATATTGGAATAACATCAGGTAACATTAAACTTAAATCTACAAATGTTAGTAATGAAACATTTATTAAAGCAGTTTCAGGTAGGATAAATGTTGATAATATCAAAACAGAAAAGATTAGAGTTACTGCAACAAGCGGAAATATTATTCTTAATAATATAAATTCTTCAAACATTTATACTAGAGCCACATCCGGAAATATTGATATACTTGTAAATGGTGTGAAGGAAGATTATCGAACTGAACTAAATGTAACATCAGGAACTATCTATTATGATGGTATGAAAGTTAAGAGTCAAACATTTAACAGCAACAAAGAAAATCTTATTGATGTTAGTGCCACATCTGGTAATATTAAAGTAAAATTTAAAGACTAAGAGGAAGATATTTCTTCTTAGTCTTTTGATTAAGATTATTGAAATTTAACATCATTTTTGGTATAATATATACGTTTGGAGGAATACCCAAGAGGCTGAAGGGGCTCGCTTGGAAAGCGAGTAGATCAGAAATGATGCAGGGGTTCAAATCCCCTTTCCTCC
>DUVT01000036.1 GCA_012840905.1 Acholeplasmataceae bacterium | reverse complement strand
TTCATTTAATAAATCTATCTTTTCTTTATTTTTCCTATATTTTTCAATTAACCAATCTATATTAGCATCTTTAGTAGTAAAGCTTTCTTCATAAATATTTATAACTTCTTCAAAATTACGATTAATATAATTTTCAAAATACCTAACATCTGTTTCGATATCACTAATTACATAATCAGGCTTGAAGATTAAGTAATTTTCTTTAATACTTTCGTAAGTTTGAAATGCTTCAACTTTTAAATTTAGTAAATCTATAATAATTGTCTTCTTTGTTTTTGTAGTTAATTCATCATAATTATCTATTAAATAATTACTAACATTGTCATAGGTATAAGAATCTAAGTTAGTGTAAACATCTAAATAAACAATATTTTTTTCTAGTTGCTTTTTTATTGATTTTAAGGTGGATACTAATGAGCCTCCTTTTTCATATTCAAGCAACTGATCATAATTTTGATTAAATGATGCTAAGACATTACTTTCTACAATCAATAACTTTCCCTGATCAGTTAAATTGGGAAGTATTTCATTTTTTAGATTGTTTTCAATATTTTCAAAATCAGTAAAGATATCTAAAACATCATAGTAATGATTTAATGTATTTCTACCCGTTAATTTCCCGATTATATTTTCATACTTTTCATATTTTTCTACGTTCACATTTTGTACTGTATTCAGTTGAGTGAACCCAAAAACCTCGTTTGAGGTATTTATATATATTTTTGTAATTGGTTTTTCATAATTAATACTAATAATTGGATTTAAAACAAACATTAGTAACATTCCAAGCACATAACCTGTAACTAATCCTAAAACAGCACCAATCGCTTTAGCTAGTTTACTTGTTTTATTTAATACTCGCTTTTGAACAGGAACTCTGAACATACTATAAATTAGTCTAATTAAGAGAGATAAAATAATATAACAAGTAAAATAAACAATTAAAGCATATGCAGTTTGTTGATTATTAAAAATGCTTGTAATTTTTAGAAAAAAATCATTTATTGCCACTACACTTTTTACATTACCATAAATTAGGTTAAAAGTAAAATATAAAATTATAAAGGGCAATACAAAACACAATGTTCTTCTACCTTGACGATATAAGTTGAAATATAAAGACATTATAAAAGAAGCAATTAAGATAAGAACAATAATTATATCAAAATTAAATGTCTCAAAAAACTTCACAAGGTAGACCCTCCAAGTGCTTATTAAGGAATTTTTTCCAACTATTTTTTATATTATAACATTTTTATCCCCTTTTAGCAATATTTTAGATATATTGATTGAATAAGATAGAACTTTGAAAAATAAGAATGAATAAAGAAAAATGCTCATATTTTGATGAGCACTTTTTATTCATTAATATATTTACATATTTTAAAACATTAATTCAAAATAAAAATACGAGACATTTCAAATAAATTGAAATGCCTCGTGAATATCCTAAGTTTATGGCATTGGATAAATGTTGTTTGCATAATTAGAATATTTAGTTTTGTATGAATCAATATTTTGTGCTGGAACATATATCTTAATATCGTTATTAAATCTTAATTCACTTTGGAATACAACTGAATTAGGATTGATAGCATTAATATATAGTTCTTTCAAATTATGCAATCTATCAAGTGAGTTAACTGCAAACTCAGGTCCTTTAACTGGATCAGAAATACGAATTGTAACTACACTTTCAATCGCTGGGTTATCTGTTCTAACACCACGAATTGTAACACTTCCAGTTCCAACAGCAGTAATTACACCACTATAACGACCGATTGTCGCAACTTCTTCATTATCTACAGACCATTCAATTTGACTTTCACTAAATCCTGGTGCAGTGACTTTAATAATGTCACCAACGAACATATCTCTAGCACCAGTAAATGTAAAGTCATCATAAGTGAATGTTGTTTCTGCGTTACGATCATTTACATCAACAACAGTGATTGTTGCAGAAGTCTTAACTGATTGGTTAGCTTCAACTGTTGCAGTAATTGTAACTGTTCCTGCACCAACCATTACAACTTTATTTCCTTCAACTCTTGCAACGTTTGGATCACTTGTACTCCAAATTGCTTGAAGTGGCATTGATGCACTAAATTCTTCACCTGTGTAGAATAATCTTCTAATATTAAATCTAAAGTTTTGGAATGATCCACCAGGATTACTTGATTGAATAGTTTTATCAGCTTGTGCTTTAACTTCTACAGTTGCTTTTGCAACATAGTTATCTTCTGGGTTATCAGTAATTAATTTTGCACTAATTTCAACAGTTCCTGGACTATGCATTTGTAATCTAGCATTAGTACCCACTAAGTTGATTGTTGCTACTTCTTCATCACTTGTTGACCATTCAATTAAGTTTGATGGATAACCAATTGCACGAACGATAACAACATCATTCATATATACTTCTTTATCTACAATTAATGTTAGTTTATCTACACCTGTTTTTTGTTCAAGGCTTGCATATGCTGCTTCATCATCAACATTGATTACTAATTTTTCTAAACCTGAAGATGCAAATGCATATTCACCAACTCTTTCTAATGTACTTGGTAATTCAATTTCTTTTAAACGTTTTGTTTGATAAAACGCATAATTATCAATTACTTTAAGTTGACTAGGTAAAATAACTTGTTCTAGTTTACTATTAGGGAATGTTACAGTAAAGATTCTAAAGAAATCAAAGAATGCAAAGTCTCCAATTTCTGTAACTGGTACTCCCTCAATAGTATCAGGGATTTCTACTACTCTTTCTTTTCTAACTGGATAAACATATTTTACATAGTCATTTGGCCCAACTTCTCCAGGCTTTGTAGCATATACATATTTATAAAAATATTCACCATTATTTTTTACGATATTATTATAATAATCATTATTAGGCTTATTACCTAATTCTGAATATTCAAATGCGTTAGGTTGAACTTCACTTATAAATTTCCAAGGTTCTCCTGGGTTACGGTAAAAGTAAACCATGAAGATATTTTCATATGCTCCACCATCAACATCTAAAGTTACTTCAGCTGAATAATATTTATCATTTTCAACTTCAGGTTTAAATGCTGTAGTTTTTAAGTTATCAAAATTGAAATATTCTTCTGGGTCACGATTATTAATAAAGTTTTCGTATCCAGGCGTACCTTTTGCAAAGTAAATTTCTGCTACGTTTTCTAAGCTCTTGGAATTCATCGCTTTGATATAGTGATTCCAAAGTTTTTGTGGTGTTGAATCACCACCACAACCAGTTAATACTATTATTATCGCCAAGAGCAAAAAAACAAATATCTTTCTCTTAATCATATTTCCTCCGAGTTAATTAGTATCGTTGATACTCTATTTCACATAAAATTATTATACACTAAAACAGCAATAAAATCAAGAACGTTTTCTAATTGCTTTGGGTTTTATTTTTAAAGTATCCAGCAACAGCAATCATTGCTGCATTATCAGTACAATATTGAAAATCAGGAAAACTTAATCTTACATTTTCTAGCTTTTCTACTTCAGATTTCATTAGATTTCTTAAGCCTTTATTTGCAGCTACACCACCAGCAACAATTATTTGTTTTGCTTTGTAATTTTTTGCTGCTAGGATAGTCTTATCAACTAATACTCTAACTGCACTTTCTTGAAATGATGCACAAAGGTCAGCTACATTAATCTCTTCACCTTTCATATTCGCAGTATTAATAATATTTAATACTGCACTCTTTAAACCAGAGAATGAAAAGTTATAATCTTCCTTATCTAAGTAAACATAAGGTAACTTATAACTAACTTTTCCTGTGTGCGCTAATTTATCAACTATTGGTCCAGCAGGATATGCCAGTCCCATAACTCTACCTACTTTATCATATGCTTCACCAACTGCATCATCTAGCGTTTCACCAAGTAGTTCAAATCGGTAATGATCACGCATCAAAACTAATTCTGTATGTCCACCGCTTACTACTAATGCAATTAGTGGAAAGACTAAATCTTCTTGGATGTAGTTAGCATAAATATGACCTTTGATATGATCAACTTCTAAATATTTAATTCCATGTGTTAAAGCAAAAGTTTTTGCTGCATTAATCCCAACAATTAACGAACCAATTAATCCTGGATGATGGGTAACTGCAACTAAGTCAATATCCTCAACTTTTACATTTGCTTTTTTAAATGCTTCTTCAAAAACAAGTGTAATTTTAGCTACATGTTCTCTACTTGCAACTTCAGGAACAACCCCGCCAAATTTTTTATGAATACCAATTTGTGAATATACTATATTTGCAAGTACTTCTCTACCATCTCGAACTATAGCAACACTTGTTTCATCACAACTTGTTTCAACACCTAATACTAACATTATTAAACGTCTAATTCTTTAATCATTACAAGCGCATCAGTATTATCAGAATAATACCTTTCACGTTTATGGGAAAATTTAAATCCCATTTTCTCATATAGAGCAATTGCAACTTCATTGTTTTCTCTAACTTCTAAACTAATTTGTTTTACTTTACTCATTGTACATAAATCAATGGCAAACTTTAATAACTTTTTACCAAAGCCCCTACCTTGGTATTCCTTGTCCACATAAAAGTTAATAACGTCTGCACCATCTGGAGTAATCCATAAACCAATATATCCATTAACCTTTTTATTAATCTCTAATACTAAATAATGAGCATATGGGTTTAAATGCAGGTCTGAATAAATTAAATCAAATCCCAAACTTCTACCGAATGCTTTTGTTTCACCTTCAATAATAGCTGGGATATCTTGTTCTTTAAGGGGTCTTATTAAATATCTCATACGCCTTTTTGAATATAATTAGGGGAGAGGTTGTGGACATCTGTAACTAATGTAGCATCTAAATTAGTTGGATCAATTTTATAATTTTCTTCATTTATTATCTTGTAATCATAATCTTTAATTTTTTCTAAAAATTCACTCTCTTCAAAAAATCCATCAGATA
Source organism: Acholeplasmataceae bacterium (assembly GCA_012840905.1). Classification (GTDB taxonomy): domain Bacteria; phylum Bacillota_I; class Bacilli_A; order ML615J-28; family CAG-698; genus DUVT01. Next base: position 2,111 of record DUVT01000036.1, on the reverse strand, counting down.
TGATTTCACTTACATTACCAGCTTCTACTTTAATAAGTTTTCCATAGACATGGTTCTTCTTTGCCTTAATTGTAACTGCATATAAACCATTTGTATTAAAATAGCCACTTGCAAGTAATGATAAACTACTAATTGCATACAGTTTTTTATTTAACGTCCAAGCAAGCATTTTTGCTACAGTTACACTAACTCTTAAACCAGTATAACTCCCCGGCCCTATTCCTACAATTACTTCACTAAAATCTTTAAAAGTTAAATTTAGTTTATTTAAACCGATTTCTAACTCTTTTAATAAATTTTCAGAATGATTGTTTTTTCCTTCAAGAAACTGTTCATATATTATTTTTTCATCTTCTAAAAAAGAAAAATATAAATACTTACTCGCTGTATCTAAAACTAATGTTCTCTTACTCATTATCTAATTCCTCAATCAACTTATTATACTTGTCCCCAATACCTTTAAGGGTAACTTTTCTACTACTATCATTTAAAATCTCAATTTTTATCTTTAAGTATTCATTTGGCAAAATATAGGCTATATTTTCAGCCCATTCGATTACACTAACCCCATCCAACTCAAAAAATTCCTCCAAACTATCATCACCAGATGAACTATCAATACGATAGACATCCATATGATATAGAGGTAATCTTCCTTCGTGAATTTTTAAGATTGTATAAGTTGGGGAGTTAATAACACTTTTTACTTCAAGGGCTTTTCCAATTCCTTTAGTTAGGGTAGTTTTACCTGCACCTAAATCTCCACTTAAAGTAATACAATAATTTTTATCAACTTTGCTTCCGATTATTTTTCCTAATTCAATCATTTCTTGTTCGGATTTTATTACATATTCTTTTGTCACTTTTTATCACCTAATTTTAAATTATTATATCATAATTATTAAGTTTTTACACTATTTATTTATTTTTTCTATATAGCTTAAGATTCCTACATATATCGCATATGCAACTTTTTCTTGATAATATGGATCAGTTAATAATTTTGCTTCCTCTGGATTAGATAAGAACCCTACTTCTACTAAACTACCTGGTGGTGATGCTTGTTCAATTAAGTATTTACCAGTTATCGCTTTTGCTTCTCGTTTTGTGTTTCTTAATATTTCTTTTAAAGCACTCATTATTTCTTCACTTAATAGTTTCGCTTTTTCATCATTTGGCCGATAAAAAGTTTGTGAGCCGTAAATCTTAGGACTTGAATATTTATTTGCATGAATAGATACATAAAGCATACAATTTGCTTCATTAATTAGCCTAACCCGATTATGGATATCTTCACGCTTTTTATTTTTGCTATTATCATCAGCCAGATCATAATCTCCATCTCTAGTTAAAAGTACATTATAACCTGCGTTATTTAAATAAAACTTTAATTTTTTTGCTATATCTAAAACTATATCTTTTTCATAAAGGCCGTCTATTCCAACAGCTCCCCCATCAGGTCCACCGTGACCTGGATCTATATAAATAATATTTTCGCCCTTATAATTTATTTTTGCTGTAACTAATGTATAGGAGAGAACAAATAAAACAATTAAAAATAAAACATTGATAATCTTTGTTAGTCTTTTTTCCAATTTTCTTCACCAATATAATTTTTATTAAATTTACTAATTTTTTAGACCAACAAAAAAGCCTTAAAACTTTTTTGTTTTAAGACTTTTAATTTACTTTTTTAAACATATCTCGATATATACTTTTTATTTCTTCTTTTTCAGCTTCAGTTAAGTTTAAAATAAATCTACCTTCTTCATCTTTAAAAGTTGCAATATGATGACTAATAATTTTTCCGTCCTTCACTAAATAAATATCAGGAACAACTATTTCATGTAGATCATTTCTTATCTCTAAATCGGTTTGACTTGTAATGAACTCAACTAAATCAACATATTCATTTGTTCTATCTTTTCTCATTTCATATACATCGAAATAGAGAATTTCTTTTAAGCCTTCTTCAAGTGCAACTTCATTCATAATTGGTAAAAGCAACACACAATAAGGGCATTCGTATAAATCTGGATCAAACGCAAAAACAATGACACGATGTTCCGTTGACTTAGTAAATTCTTGATACATCGTATCATAATCTACTT
>DUVT01000007.1 GCA_012840905.1 Acholeplasmataceae bacterium | reverse complement strand
TTTTCTTTAAGTAATCATAAGTAGTTTTTGGTACCAAATTAACTATTTCTGCAAACTTACCTTCATTAATTAACTTTCTTACTTTTGAAGCACTAATAATTTCATTGTTATATTCTTTGCGTTTTATTATTTCAATAAAGTCGCCTAGTCTATTTTTTAATACCTCATTATATTGTTTTGTAACAAAATCTTCTTCACTACCTAAATAACGTTTTTTAAGTTTAAAGATTGGAATGAAATATTTTTCAAAAATTAGCGCATCTATAGTTGCTTGTTCATTGATTCTTGAGTCTTCTTTTTTTAAGAAGTAAGTCGGAAAGGTAAAATTAGAAATTAAGTAACTTGATGATGGCACCACTTTTACATTTTTCAAATCCTTTACACCAAGTTCAACCATTTTAAACCGATCTTTATATTTGAAAGTAGATTTATCTTCTTCTAAAATAAACACTATAAGTAAATCATGACGTTTACTTGCTTCTTCAATTAAATAACGATGGCCTAGTGTAAATGGATTACAGTTCATAATAATTGAACCAATATTTTCCCCATCTAATTTATAGCGATACTTTAAGCGTTTTAAATCACTAACGATATCTCTATTTTTTGATTCTAAAAGTGTAACCTTATCTGAAGATATTATTTCATAAAAGTTTAGAGCTTTAAATATTTCTTTATTTACAGGACTAGTATACACTTGATAGAAAGAATAACCTTTTTTATACAAATGGTTAATAATTTCCGAAATTAATACACTTGCAATTTGTCCTCGATATTTTTGATCAACTGCAAATGATTTAATTATATTTTGACTAGAAGAAATCGTACCTATAATTTCTTTATTTTCTTCCATATAAAGCGTGAAATCTATATCTTCGTCATAACCCAGTGAAAATTTTTCTAAAAATTTTCTTACTTCAGCTTTTTCTTCTGTCAAAATCGCATTTCTTAAATTCATTTAGTCACCTACTTTCGGTAAATACAATCGATGATAGACATATCTCGATATCTAACTAAACCTATTATCTCATCAGTCCTTTCCAGTTTTTTTGGTACTTTTGTTATTTTTAAAGCTTCATTATATAATTCTTCAATCGTTTTTATTTTTAACTTTGTATTTTCTAATTTTCTAATTAAATCAATTCGTTTTGGATTGATTGCTATTCCAGCATCTGTTACAAATATATCTACATCTTCACCTGGAGTAGTAATTGTTGTAACACGGTCTTTAATAATTGGAATTCTTGTTTTAATGAGTGGACTAACAATAATTGATACTTTTGCACCATGAGCAGTATCAGCATGCCCACCACTACCACCAATAATTATTCCATTTGAACCTGTTGTAACATTTACATTAAAGTTTAAGTCAATTTCTGTTGCACCTAAAATTACAAAATCAAGTTCATTCACTATTGGATTATGGTATGGATTTGCATATTTAAAAGCACTAATTGCTTCATGGTTTTTATTTTTACCTAAGCTTTTTACTGCATCTAAATCAAAACATTGTACATCATATAACTTTTCAGTTAAACCATTTTCTATCATTTCTACAAAAAAACTAGTAATCCCACCACTTGCAAAGCTTGCTTTTATATTACGTTCTACCATTAAATCTTTTACATACTTTGCAACCGCAAGTGAAGTTCCACCTGCACCTGTTTGCATAGAAAATCCATCTTTTAGTAGACCTAATTCATCAATTAACTTTGTAGTATTACGTGCGATTAATAAACCAATTGGATCTCTAGTAATCATAGTCGTACCACTAACGATTTTTGCTTGGTCACCAATTGCATCTACTTCAACAACATAATCAATATATTCGGCTTTAATTTCAGGATCAGTAACTTCATGAGCTAAATTATCTGTGACAACAACAGCGTGTTTTGCATAAAGCATATCAGGAATTGCATATCCCAAAGACCCACATGCACTTTTACCACTTCTTCCATGACCATTAC
>DUVT01000035.1 GCA_012840905.1 Acholeplasmataceae bacterium | reverse complement strand
TGAAAATGTAATGCCTAGATTAAATGAGTTAAAAATTGATTCTAGTAGAGATAAAATTAAAAATATCTTTTTAGATAATATTATTGAAGCAAAAGGAATAAATAAACTTGCAACTGAAATTGATGGATTACTCCACCCTACTCCTCAAGCTGTTTTAAAAGCTGCAGAATTATTAAGTATAGGACATGTAAATGAAGAAGGATTAGGAGATATAATTTTAGTTGATATTGGTGGTGCTACTACCGATATTTATTCATTTCCTAAAGGCTTACCTACTAATCCAAATACAGTCTTACGTGGCCTAGAAGAACCTTTCTCGAAACGAACAGTAGAAGGTGATTTAGGAATGCGCTATTCTGCTAGTGGGATTTTAAGTAGCTTAACATTAAAACAAAAATCAATGTTTCAAGATCTAGGTATTGAGATTGAAAAAGAAATACAGTTAAGACAGGATAATATTGAACTTGTTCCAAAGACTGAAGCAGAAATCGAGATTGAAAACCATCTTGCAAATATCTGCTGTGATGTTGCATTTTCTCGTCATGTAGGAACAATTCATTCAGTATATACTCCACTTGGGTTAATGCATTATCAAGAAGGTAAAGATTTGAGTAATGTAAAAACAGTTATTGGTACAGGCGGTGTAGTAGTTCATAGTAATGATGCAAGAAAAATCTTAAAAGGAATTATTACAAATCCTGAAAAACCAATTGAATTAAGACCTAAAGAGGCAAATTATTATCTTGATAATGATTATATCCTATCAGCGATGGGACTTTTAAGTAAGGATCATCCTGATGTAGCATTAAAAATTATGAAAAAGAGAATAAAGAGAATCTAATTATGGAATTAAAAAACAAAAAATGGACTGAAGCTGAATTTTTAAAAGAACGCGAAGAAGTTTTAAAAACATGGCATACCGGAAGTTCACCCTTATTAAATTTAGATGTTGCAATTGAAAATTTAAAAAGGGTCCCTGAAGAAAAGAACTTTGCAATCGCATTAAATAAAGCAAAAGAAATAGGAAGAACTATGATTCAACCAAGAGCTGGTGTTGCAGTATTACAAGATCACATTGAATTAATGTTACATTTACAAAATGCAGGTGCTGATTTTCTTCCTACAACAATTGATTCTTATACAAGACAAAATCGATATCAAGAAGCAGAAAATGGAATAAATGAAAGTAGAACAATTGGTAGAAGCTTACTAAATGGTTTTCCAGCTGTAAACTACGGAGTTGAGGGTTGCATGAAAGTGTATGAAGCTGTTGGGGTTCCCCTTCAAGCTCGTCATGGAACACCGGATTCTAGATTACTTGCTGAAATTATTCATGCAGCTGGATGGACATCAAACGAAGGTGGCGCAATCAGTTATAATGTTCCTTATGCTAAAGCAATTTCAATTGAAAATACAATCAAGTATTGGCAATATTGTGACCGTTTAGTTGGTTTTTATGAAGATCATGGAATAAAAATAAATCGTGAACCATTTGGACCTTTAACAGGAACACTTGTTCCACCATCAATAAGTAATACAGTTGCTATTATTGAAGCATTACTTGCAGCTGAACAAGGTGTAAAAAATATAACTGTTGGATATGGTCAAGGTGGTAACTTAATACAAGACGTTGCTGCTGTTAATGCCTTACGCGATCAAACTGAAGAGTATCTTGAAAAATATGGTTACAAAAACATGGAAATCTCTACAGTATTCCATCAATGGATGGGTGGTTTCCCTGCTGATGAAGCTGAGGCACTTGGTTTAATTTCAATGGCTTCAACAGTTGCAGCATTAAGTAAAGCAACAAAAATGATTACTAAAACACCTTATGAGTCAATAGGTGTACCAACAAAAGAAGCTAATGCAATGGGAATCAAAGCTTCTAAATTTGTCGTTACCCTTTTACAAGACCAAAAATACGAACAAAGTGCGAAATATTTAGAAGAATATCACCAAATTAAAAAAGAAGTAGATTCAATCTTAAATCATGTCTTTGTTTTAGGTAAGGGGGATCTTGCAGTTGGTACTGTTAAAGCCTTTGAACAAGGTATCCTTGATGTGCCTTTTGCACCAAGTATGTATAATGCAGGAAAAGTATTACCTGCTAGAGACAATGATGGTAGTATTAGAATTTTAGAATTTGGTAATATTGGCTTTAGTGAAGATATTAAAGCATACCATCGTGCAAAAATTAAAGAAAGAGCAAAATCTCAAAATAGAGAAGTATCATTCCAATTAACTGTTGATGATGTCTATGCAGTAAGTACTGGTAGATTAATCGGAAACTCAAAAAATAAATAAATAAAGAAAGTAGAAAGAAGAATAGGTATGAAAATAGTTGATGTAATTTTATCTAAATCATATACAGGATTTTATTTTGATGACCAAAAAGCTATTAAAGAAGGGGCTACATTAGATGGTTTTCGTTATGTAGGTGAACCAAAAACTCCAGGATTTCAAAGCATCCGTATCCCTGGTGAAGCAATTTCAATTCAATTAGTTTTAGAAGATGGCTTAGTTGCAACAGGAGATTGCGCAGCTGTTCAATATAGTGGAGCAGGTGGAAGAGATCCACTATTCCTAGCTGATGATTTTATTCCTTTCATTGAAAAAGAATTAGTCCCTTTACTAAAGGGTGAAGATGTAAGTAATTTTAAAAGCTTAGCAGAAAAATATGATAAGTTAGAAATTAATGGTAAAAGACTCCACACAGCGATTCGTTATGGAATTACTCAAGCATTACTGAAAGCTACAAGTTTAGTAAAACGTAAGACAATGGCAGAAGTAGTAAGAGAAGAATATGGTATCACAGATACTAAATATGAAGAAGTGGCTGTATTTAGTCAAAGCGGTGATGATAGATACTTAAATGCTGATAAGATGATTATCAAGCAAGTTGATGTATTACCTCATGCTTTAATTAATCATGTAGAAACTAAACTTGGTAAAAATGGAGAAATTTTACGTGAATATATAAAATATTTAAAAAATCGTATTCTTGATATTCGTGCTAGTGAAGATTATAATCCAGTGATCCAAGTCGATGTTTATGGAACGATCGGGATGATCTTTGATAATGATTCAAGAAAAATTGTTGATTACTTAAAAGAATTAGCAAGTGTTGCAAGTCCATTCAAACTACGTGTTGAAGGACCAGTTGATGCAGGTTCTCGTGAAGCAACAATGCAGTCTTTAAAAGAAATTACTGCTTTGATTGATGCAGAAAATGTTGGGGTTGAAATTGTTGCAGATGAATGGTGTAATACTTTAGAAGATGTAAAATACTTTGCAGATAATAAAGCAGGTCATATATTACAAATCAAAACACCTGATTTAGGTGGAGTAAACAATGTTGTAGAAGCGATAATGTATTGTAATGAAAAAGGTATCGGAGCATATTGTGGTGGAACATGTAACGAAACAAGTATATCTTGTGAAGTAACTACAAATATTGCTATCGGTGCAAAAGCAAGCCAAATCTTAGCTAAACCTGGGATGGGTGTAGATGAAGCGATTATGATTGTAAGAAATGAGATGAATCGTGTTCTAGCGCTTGCAAACAGGAGATGATTAAATGAAAACTGGAATTTGTGGGAGCTTAGAATCTAATGACTGTTTAATAACAGTTGAAGAAAGTGATACTTTTGAAATCGTAATTGAAAGTATCGTTTATGATTTCTATGCCGATCAAATTGAAAAAGTGATTATTGACACCTTAAATGAACTAGGAATAGTTCATATTAAGGTTTTTTGTAATGATAAAGGAGCTCTTGATTATACAATAAAATCAAGACTTGAAACAGCAATTGAAAGAATGAGGTCAAGCTAATGCGTAGATCATTATTATTTATTCCTGCGAATAATCCAGGGATGTTACAAAGTGCAAATGTATATCCAGCTGATGGGATTATCTTTGACTTAGAAGATGCTGTTAGT
>DUVT01000034.1 GCA_012840905.1 Acholeplasmataceae bacterium | reverse complement strand
GATAAAAGTAATTCCAAGTTGTCTTTGCATTTCTTTTAATTCGTACTGCATGTTTTGGCGAAGTTTTAAATCAAGTGCAGCTAAAGGTTCATCAAGCAACAAAATCTTTGGTTTGTTTACAATTGCTCTAGCAATCGCAACACGTTGTTGTTGCCCACCACTAAGTTGGTTAATTTTACGTTTTTCAAAGCCTTCTAACTTCACTAGTTTTAGCGCTTCTTCAACTGCTTCTTTTATGTGATGTTTACTCATCATTAAAGACTTTGCAGATTTAATTTCTTCTGCATAATGTTTATGCGCCAACTTTAATTCACTTTCAGCTGATTCTAAATCTTCTGAGTAAGCAACTCTTCTTAACTCGGCTAATTCTTCCTTATATTTATCATATATCTTCTGTTTATTGAGTTTGTTTTTTGCTTCTTGTTTTATTTTATCCTCGAGTTCCGCTAACTTTTCCTTAGCTTCTTCGATAATACTCTCATCAACATTTTCTAACTCTTCAATTCTCGCTTCCAGTTCATTAAACTTTTTCTCATAACGTTTTTCTACTTCTTCTAATCTAGCTTCAACTAACTTTTCTTTTTCGATTAGAATCTGTTCTTTTATTTCTTTTCTAATTTCTTTTAAGCGATACTTTATTTCAGCCTTTTCTTCTTTAGATGTTGATTTAGAGTTTAATTTATTTATAAGGGCTTTTCTTTCCTTTTCATAACGCTTCCTAACATCACTTTTTAGTTCTTCGAAGATCCTATTATAATTTCTTAAACCAAAAGCAACGTTATCAAACACGTTTAAGTGTGGAAATAAAGCGTATCTTTGAAACACTGTATTAATTGGCCTTTGGTAAGCTGGGATGTTATTCACAACTTCACCATTTAATACAATCTCACCAGAATCAGGGGTTTCAAACCCACCAATCATCCTAAGTGTTGTAGTCTTACCACAACCTGATGGACCAACTAAAGTAATAAATTCATTTTCATTGATGTAAAGATTTAAGTTATTCACAACAACTTCATCATCAAATGATTTTACAATGTTTTTTAACTCAATTATTTTTTTGCCCATTTTACTCCTATTTCTTTCTCAATTTAATAATAAAAAATGAGTCAGCAAAAAACCAACTCGAGAATTTTCTAAATGGTGACCCGTACGGGATTCGAACCCGTGCATGCAAGCGTGAAAGGCTTGTGAGTTAACCGCTTCTCCAACGGGCCATATGGCGGAGCAGGAGGGATTTGAACCCTCGCGCCGGTTTAATCCGGCCTATGCCCTTAGCAGGGGCACCTCTTCGGCCTCTTGAGTACTGCTCCAAAGAACGCTTAATAATGATACTAGATAATTAAGGAAAAGTCAAGTATTTTTTACATAAAGGAACAATTTACCTTGTTCCCTTATGTAAACTACTACTCAATGCCCATTGCTTTCTGCAATTCTTCTTTAATCGCAGACTCAGTGAGATATTGATCTGTTACTCTTCCGTTACTAATCTTAACTAGCATTGGAAGATCATCAACATGGACTTTGAAGTTACTAAAAGAAGTTACATTTCGTACATTAGTAGATTGGGTACCAAAGACTAATGCGCCGTAATTTCCATAATTATCAGAACCACTATCAACGATCATTCCATATAATTTAGATGCTTCTTTATTTCTTTTTGCGTAAGTAAGATAATTTACAATTGTTTCTTCAAGTTCAGCTGCCTTATCAAGAATTTGTTCATGTCCTTCAATACCAAATTTACTATAAACATAAACATAATAAGTACCTTGCTGCTCAAAGATTTGTTGTTCTCTTAAATTAGACATATCTTCCATCGTTTGGATATTACGTGTTTCGATAAATTTAGCTATAACAAACCCAATAAATAATAATGTTAATAAAGCTATAACTGACCAAAAGCCTATAACTTTATAACTAAGTTTGTTTTTTGCCACAGTACCTCTATTCATATAGTTTCCATTTTTACTTTATTTTAGTAAAAATTTAACTCCTTTCAATAAATTTTTACATAGCATTTATATTATACTAAAAAACAAAATTATTATCAAGAATGATTTATTTTTATTTTTTAATAAATTGTCATAATTTATACCTGTTATATAACTTAAAAACCCATAACTCAAAATAAATTATGGGTGAAATAATCATTTAACTATTAAATTATTTTTCTTCTTCTTCAGTCAAATAACCTTGTGCTATTTTGATTAATTCGTTAAGTTCAAGTTCCTTAGATGCTACTATATATTCAATTCCATTATAAATAGTTTGAATTGAGTTTTCTTTAATAATACTTACATTTCCTAGTACAACAATTACATCGCCAACTTCTTCTTGATACTTAACTACTGTAGAATCATTAATATATTCTTGAACAATCGTAAAGCCTTCCTCTTCAAGAGTATACTTCATAATTGATAATACTTCTGTTTCATCAAGATTTTTAGTTGTCTCTTCACTAGAAATTGTAAATCCACTTGGTACATATCTTGGATAACTAATACCACGGTTTGGATAAGTAATCGGCTCAGTATATTCTAATCTAACAGCTGACATTGAATTATTTAAATCAAATTCATCATCAGAAATATTATAACTTAAATCAATATTTGTAAAGAAAGTGCGAATATATACATTATCATTTTCATCAAAAACAACTACTTCTGTAGGAAGCCCTGTCACTTTATCAAAGACAATTTTTTGTCTTACTGGAACAGCATCTGCATGCATTTTTGTTTCAGTCTCAATGATAATACTATCTTCTTCTTCAATCTTAACTAAATTTGGATCATTCGCAATATCCTTTGCAAGTGATTGAAGTAAGTATGGATAACTAGCATTTTCTGGCCATGAACTTTGAATTTTAAAGTTCTTATTTACTGCAGGAATTAAAATATATACTCCATCATTATTTTTTAAAATGATTTGTTTATCAGATTTATCTTCTGACTTTATTACAACTTTAATAAATTCTGGAGCTTTATAAAAGACAGTGAACTCATTAACTTTCTTTCTTCCTTGATCATAAAATGATTCCATTACTCCTTCAACTTTATACGAAGTTGCTTTTGTTAATTCTTCTGCAAATACTTTTTCAATATCTTTGTTTCCTCCACAACCTACAAATATCCAAGTAGCAATTAAAAATACAAAAATTATTAATAACTTCTTCCAAGAATAATTAATGTATTTTTGATAAAATTTTCTATTCATTTTATTCCTCCCCTAATCTCTATTAAATAATATGAATAGATGTCTTAATTTATTTATGAAAAAGTATAATAATTTATTTTTTTGAGATAATAATATACAAGGAGGAACAAATTATGAATATTTTACAAAGAATAGCTCTTATCGTAGTTATAATAGGTGCACTTAATTGGGGGTTAATTGGTTTATTTGACTTTAATTTAGTCGGTTTTATTTTTGACCCATTAAGTGTAGTAATTTCTCGTATCATATACTCATTAGTCGGCGTAGCTGGAATTATTTGTATCTCAGCACTATTTACTTCTGACCATGAAATAGATTAAATTTGAAACATCTAATTCAATATTAGTTTAATTAGAAGTGGTTTAGTTAGACCACTTTTTTAATACATTACTGCTACACATACACTTGAATTGTTTGAGTGCGAAATTGAAATTAATAATTTGAAATCGACCTCAAACGAAAACTCAACATATGGTGCACCAACATCATCATTCAAAATTGATATATCTTTATAAGAAAAACTTAAACCTTCTTTATTTATAGCTTTTATTACTGCTTCTTTTGCACAAAACCTACTTGCAAGATATTCAATCTTTCGTTTGTCAGAAGTTATCTCACTATATATTTTAACCTCTAAATTACTTAGAATACGGCTTATTTTTTTTTCATCATTAATCATCTTGGAAAATCGTTCATTTTCAACAATATCAATTCCAATATTTTTCATAGAGCCTCCTTAATAAATGCTACTTATAGACTGTCGAGAATTTTTTTTATTTATAGTATATTAATTTTGGTGATACACTTATGAAAGACAATGATATTAATGTCCTATTTGGTAAACGAGTTAGACAACTTCGTGAACAAAAAGGAATATCCCAAGAACAATTAGGTTTTGATGCAGGTTTACATCGCACATATATAGGTCAAATTGAACGCGCAGAGAAGAATATCACCTTAAAAAATATCGAAAAAATCGCTAAACGTTTAGATGTCAACGTAAGTGAATTAATGGATTTTTCCAAATTAGATGATGATGATATAGAAAAAGATAAATAAGCTAGTACTAGCTTATTTTTTTATCTTTGATGCAATTTCTTTTAGATCCTTAAAACAATGACTCAAACCTGATTTTGAGATATATTTACCAACAGTCTCTTCTGATTTTTCACTTAATTGTGATAATGAATCTTCAGGGTAAGTGGTTCTTAATATTATAGCATTCATTAATCTCGGAGTAATATTTAAAAACCCGAGATTTTTTTCTATTAATTCAATATCTTCTAATTGATTTCTTGCAGAATTCATTGCCTTTTGTTCATTGGCAACATCACAGTTCATAATTCGGTTTACATAATTTGATAAATCTTTTTTGATTCTATAATCTTCAAAAGCAAACCTAGAATTTGTAGCGCCAATAAAACCTAAAAAGTCACCAATGTTTTCTGCTTTTTTAATATAGAGAACTAATCCCTTTTTTCGTGCAATTGTTTTAGATTCTATTCCAAGTGGTGACAAAATTTTTTGAATTTGGTTTGCTTCTTCAAGATTATTTAATGTAATCTCTAAATGATAATTGTTTGTTCTTGGATCATTAATCGAACCTTTCATTAAAAATGAAGCACGCACAAGCGAAGCTTTGCAACAATCTTTTTTTAAAAAATCACTTCCTGTAGTAGACACAAGATTATAATTTTCATCAATTAATTCTAAATCTCTTAAAATCTCCAAGCCTTTCTCTTCTACAACCAAATAATACAAGCTCTTTTTATCAAGGCTTGTTCGTTCCTTCTTAAGCATTAATACTTCTGAATTATACAGGGTTTTGAGTAAATACAAAATTCGCCTTGCTATTTTTAGATTGGTTGTGGAGATTGTTAATTTAAAGTTTTTGTTATCTAAACTAACTTCAGCTCTAAGTCTTATTACTTGATGGAGTTCAGCCCTTAGGCAACACTCTTCAACTTCGATTGTTGCAAGTTCTTTTTTTACTTCACTAGCAAAACTCATCTTAGCTCAACTTCTTAATTGCATTAAGGGCTGCGATAGCACCATCATTAGTAGCTGTAACTATTTGTCTTACATTTTTCACAATAACATCTCCACACGCATATAAGTTTTCAATTTTGGTTTCAAAGTTATTATCAACTTGAATATAACCAGCCTCATCTGTAATGCCTAATTCTTTTACAAAATCAGTTGCAGGGATTTGACCTACATATTCAAAACAGCCACTTACTTCAATAATTCTTTCTTGACCTGTTTTTACATTTCTAATGCGCATTTTACCCAATGATTGATCACCGATAAACTCTTCTACAACACTATCTAATACTAATTCTACATTTTCTAGTTTCTTAACTTTTTCTACGATATGTGGTTCAGCACGAAACTGTTGACGACGATGAATCAAATAAACTTTGCTTGCAAGATTAGAAAGATAAATAGTTTCTTCCATTGCTGAGTTACCGCCACCAACAACTGCAACAACTTTATCTTTATATAAGGAACCATCACAAATAGCACACCAAGAAATCCCACGATTTTCAAAATCACTTTCCCCCGGAACTTCTAAACGTTTTTGACTTGTTCCTGTTGCAATAATTACAACTTTTGCTTGGAATTCTTCATCTTCTGTCTTTACTATAAACCCATTTTCAGTCTTTATAATTTCTGAAACATATGAACCAATTAGCTCAACACCTAGGTTCATGACTTGTTCAAACATAGAATAAGCTAAATCTGGTCCATCGACTTTCCCAAATCCAGGATAGTTTTCAACTGTAGCTGTAACTACTATTTGTCCCCCAGGTACATTCCCTTCAAAAATTCCAACTTTCTTATTATTTCTCGCTGCATAGATCGCAGCAGTTAAACCTGCTGGTCCTGCACCAACTATTAAAATGTCATACATTTAATTTAATCCCTCCAAAATGTTAATTAATTCTTCAAAACTACTTACAATATAATCAGTTTCTTCCCCTTCAAACTCTTCCTTAGTTGTAAGTGCCCATGTAACACCTACTGATACTATTTTAGCATTCTTTGCCGTTTTTACATCAGTTAATGCATCGCCAACAAAAACTGCTTTACCCTCACCTAAGGATTTTAATATTTGGTTAATACCGTCTGGGTCTGGTTTAGGCGCTTTTAAGTTATCCACACCAAATACTAAATCAAAATACTTTTCTATTTCAGTATTTCTTAAAGCAACATCAACTAGCTCACGAATTCTATTCGATAAAATTGCTAGTTTATATTTTTTACTTAATTTTTCAAGTGCTTCTTTTGCACCAGCAAATAACTTTAATTCATTTTCATAAAATTTTTTATTAATTCTTCGATATTCTTTTATTAAGAACTCTTTTTCTTTATCACTATTTGTTAATCTAGAAAAGGAATCATTTAGTGTCGGCCCAAAAAAACTTTCTAAAAATGCTTCATCATATTTTAAATTAGGTAAATGAAGTTTGAAAACTTCAATTAAAGTTTTTCTAATAACCGGATATGTATCTACTAATGTACCATCTAGATCAAAAATTACTATCAAGCTTCTACACCTCTATTTTCTTCAACTAATTCAATAAACGATACTGGTTTAACTTTAAATATACGTCTTAAAATAAATAAAGTTATTCCTGCAACAATCATAAGAATGGACACTACTTGTGCAATCCTTAACTCCATTCCTAAGAAATTAAATAGTAAGGCATCTGTTCTTAATGACTCTACAAAGAATCTACCGATTCCATACCATACCATATAAAATAATACTGCATCGCCATACCAATATTTCTTAGTTTTTTTACGAATTGTAATTACTAAAATTAAACCAATTAAGTTCCATACAGATTCATATAAAAATGTTGGATGCATGTATGTGCCATTAATATACATTTGATCAACTACAAAACGAGGAATTGGTAATTTCTCTAAAAACTCACGACTTGCAAGCACTGTATCACGTATTGGTCCACCATGTGCTTCTTTATTAAAGAAATTACCCCAACGACCGAATATTTGACCAATAAAGAAACCAGGGAATAACATCTCACCAAGTTTAAATATATCTTCTTTACGCTTTTTACAGAAAAAGTAAGCAAAGATAGCTGCTGCAATTACTGCACCATGAATAGCTAGTCCGCCTTCCTCATTAAAAAAACCTGTAATTACTCTTAATGGGTCTTTATCAAAACCGCCTTCTTTCCAAGAAAAGATTGCATAATAAATTCTCGCACCAAGGATACCTATAATAGTACCCATAATAAATCCGTCAAATAAATTATCTTCACTAAATCCAATCTTTCTTGCAATATGTGCACCATAAAAGTAAGCTATTCCGATTCCGGTAATTATTGCTATAGCATAGAAATAAATTCCTCTACCAAAGATTGAAAAAGCTATTTGATTAAAGTGAATAATTTCATTACCTAATGAATCGGTACGTTTCTCCATACTACTTAATACTAAGATAAATACAACTACAAAATAAAGTGTTGTAAGTCCAATTTTGAGCCAAAGTTTTTGTTTATCGGTTAATTCGATTTTTTTCATTTCCTTCTTCCTCTCATAGCTGACAATATTTCTTTACGCATGATTATAAATCTTATAATTACTCTTGCAATAATAAACAATATGAAAAAGGCTATCATCTTGTCATTATCAGTAAACTTTAGGCCAACAGTAAGTTGGGACAATACTAAAGCTATAACAGTTACAGGTATCATTACCGTCCCAAAAGAATAGACTATTAACTTCTGGTAATACTTAGTAATTACAGCTCTTGTAATTAATTCAATTATATAAAACACAAGACTAAATAAGATTAATTTGATTACAAATAAATCTATACTACTATCTGCAAATTTTAAATAACCTTGTAAGGCAAAGATAAGCAATAGATCAAACAACCAAAACAGGGAATCTCTTAAAATATTTCGATAAAGCCTAGTTCTTCCTGTTGTAGTTTGAACTTTTAAGATTTTAATATTATCCTTTTTTAGATTATATTTTTTTTCAAGTTCAGAAACTATTTTTTCTAATACTTCAGGATCAATATTTTCTTTGTTTTGATTGGGATTTTGCTTTGTATCTTGTTTTTCGTCTTGAAGTTTTTCTTGTTCAGTTGTTTGTTTTTCTTTATCTTTCATAAAACCTCCACCTAAATGGTAAAGCGACTATTACCCCAAATAAATTCAAGGTAATATCGACAATATCCAAAACACCACGTTTGCTTAAATATTGGATTATTTCCAAACCTAAAATTAGCCCAATAATTATAACCAAAAAATATTTTTGTTTTAATAAAAACACATAAGGAACAAAGAGAAAGAGATTACCAATAATATTAATCATCACTACTTTATTTTTAAAGATTAACTTTAACCAAGCAAATAAATAAAAATCTAAATTTAGATTTACATCTACTTTTTCTCGGTAAAACAAAAACACTAAAGTAAAAAGAAAATAACCAATTAAGGCAATATCTCGATTACCAAAATGATAACTAAATACTACAATAATAAACAAACTACTAAGTAGTAAATTAGTATTTTGAAAAAAGATATTTAAAGTATTTGTAATATAAGTTATAAAAAAATAAAATAGAATGCTTAAAATTATCAGTAATACTTTCTTCAACTTAGACCTCTTATCTATTTAAGACTTTTTTTAAAAACTGTCCTGTGTATGACTTTTCACATTTCACTAATTCTTCAGGTGTTCCCGCAAATACTAATTCGCCACCGCGATCTCCACCTTCAGGTCCTAGGTCAATTATATAGTCTGCATTTTTTATTATGTCTAAGTTGTGTTCAATTATTATAACTGTTGCACCTTGGTCTACAATATAATTAATTACTAATAGTAATTTTCTTACAT
The DNA here is from genome assembly GCA_012840905.1 of Acholeplasmataceae bacterium. Lineage (GTDB taxonomy): Bacteria > Bacillota_I > Bacilli_A > ML615J-28 > CAG-698 > DUVT01. The sequence goes on along the minus strand of DUVT01000034.1, from coordinate 2,700 downwards.
CTTCACTATGTAGACCCGTTGTTGGTTCGTCTAGTATGTATAATGTTCTATCACTAATACGTTTATGTAACTCACTTGCTAGTTTTACTCTTTGTGCTTCACCACCTGATAGAGTGGTTGAGCTTTGACCTAATTTTAGGTATCCAAGTCCAACTTTTTCTAATGTAGAAAGTCGGGAATGGATTTGAGGAAATATCTCAAAAAAACTTACTGCTTCACTTACAGTCATCTCTAAAACATCAGCAATTGTTTTATCGCGATATTTAACCTCTAGTGTTTCATGATTATATCTTTTACCTTCACATTCTTCACATGGAATATAAACATCTGGTAAAAAGTTCATTGAGATTCTTTGAACCCCATCACCCTGACACTTTTCACATCTTCCACCTTTTACATTAAAACTAAAACGCCCTTTAGAATAACCACGTTTTTTAGCCTCAACTGTATTTGCAAACAAATCACGAATATGATCAAATGCACCAGTGTAAGTTGCAGGGTTACTTCTTGGAGTTCTACCAATTGGAGATTGGTTAATATCAATTACTCGTTCAAAATCTTCAATTCCTAAAACACCATCATTTTTACCAGGATGTTCACGTGAACGATAAATTTTCTTCCTAAATTCTTTTAAGATAATTTCATTAACTAATGTTGATTTTCCACTTCCACTTACACCTGTACAAATAGTAAGCACACCTTGAGGAATTTCAACATCTATTCCTTTTAAGTTGTTTTCTCTTGCATTTAATACTTTAATTGTTCTACCATTACCTTTTCTTCTGCCTTTAGGTATTGGTACAAATTTCTTACCGGATAAATATTGACCAGTTAGGCTATTTTCATTTGCCATTACTTCTTCAGGTGTACCAGCTGCAACAACTTCACCACCATGAATTCCCGCTTCAGGACCAATATCAACTAAGAAATCAGACTCACGCATAATCTCTTCATCATGCTCTACAACAATTAAAGTATTACCTAAATCACGCATTGATTTTAAAGTATCAATTAAACGCCTGTTATCTCTTTGATGTAAACCAATTGACGGTTCATCAAGTACATATAAAACACCTGTTAAATGGGACCCAATTTGAGTTGCAAGTCTTATTCTTTGACTTTCTCCACCGGATAAAGTACCTGCAGATCTAGATAAAGTTAAATATTCTAAACCAACATTAATTAAAAAGTCAAATCTTGATTTCAATTCTTTTAATACTAAATCTGCAACTTGCTTATCATAATCGGATAACTCGATTGTATCAAGATAACTTCTTGCATCAAAAATAGTTAGTTCTGTAAATTCATGAATATTTTTGTCTCCAACTTTTACAGCTAGTGCTTCTCTTGAAAGACGTCTTCCCTGACAAGTAGGACATGGATGATCCGATAAATATGAATTATAGTATTCCCTAGACATTTGCGATGTAGTCTGCAAGTATCTTCTTTCAATTAAGGTTGCAATACCTTCAATATAATCGAAGCGTTTAAATGTATTTAAACCTCTTGATGTTATTTCATACTTAATCGGTTCTTTTGAACCAACCATAATAATTTCTTTTTCTTCATCGGTTAGTTCGTTATATGGTTTATCTAGGTCAATATTGTAATGTTTACATAAAATTTCAAAAACTTGCCATTCGATATTTTCCGTGTCTACTATGTTTTTTAAGTAACGAATTGCCCCTTGACGAATTGATTTTTCAGGTTCTGTTACAAGTAAATCTTCATCTATTTTTTGTAAAACTCCGATACCTTTACACTCAGGACAAGCACCAAATGGTGAGTTAAATGAAAATAGTCTTGGCTCTAATTTTGCGATTGAAAAATCACAATAAGGACAAGCTAGATGTTCACTAAATATTTGTTCTTCGTCATTTATTGAAATAATAACTTTTCCATCACCAAACTTTAAAGCAGTTTCAATCGAAGAGTATAGTCTACTTCTAATATCTTCTCTTAACTTTAAGCGATCAATTATTATTTCAATATTATGTTTTTTATTCTTATCTAAAGTAATCTCTTCATCAATATCATAAATCTCACCATTAATTCTAACTCGTGAGAAACCTTCTTTACGAATTATATCAAGAGTACGCTCATGCGTACCTTTTTGGCCAAATACTATTGGACTATAAATGATAATTCTTGAGTCTGCTTCTGCTTCAAAAACTTTATTAGTCATTTGCGTTATTGTCTGACTTGAGATTTCCACCCCATGCTCAGGACAATATGCTTTTCCGATTCTTGCATATAATAAACGCAAATAATCATAAATCTCAGTTACAGTTCCAACAGTCGAACGAGGGTTTTTACTCGTTGTTTTTTGATCTATCGATATTGCAGGAGACAAACCATCTATTGAATCTACATCAGGTTTATTGAGATTACCAAGAAATTGTCTAGCATAAACTGACATACTTTCTACATATCTTCTTTGACCTTCTGCATAAATCGTATCGAAGGCAAGTGAAGTTTTCCCACTTCCAGATAATCCCGTCATAACGATTAGTTTATCTTTCGGAATTTTTAAGTTTATATTTTTTAAATTATTTTCTCTTGCTCCTTTAATATCAATATACTTTTGCATATTATTCTCCTATTAACTTTAAAAACGTTTCTTCATCCAAAATTTCGATATTAAGTTCCATTGCTTTCTTTAACTTACTTCCCGCATCACTACCCGCTAAAACATATGAT
>DUVT01000033.1 GCA_012840905.1 Acholeplasmataceae bacterium | reverse complement strand
AAATTTAAATGGTAGTCTTTATTATAAATAATATAATTATATTATTAAGTGTTTTCTTGCTTGTATATAATTATCGTTTTATTAAAAATGATGAAAATGATCTTGAAGCAAGAATTACTAAATATGTAGCTGGAAGTATTAGTTTATTGCTGTTTGGAATTATTCTTGTTGCAACATCATTAATCGCTTCTAGAAAATTTGATGTAGATATTGATACATTCTTACTTGTAATAGCAATCATTATTGCAGTGGCTGTGTATGTTTTATTAATCTTAGTTTGGAATAAGATGTTTTCACTTTTTACTCAAAGTACTATGAAAACATTAAAGAAGCAGTACGGATATCAGTTTAAAAGTGTTACAATATATGGTTTAGTTTATAGTTTTGGTATTTTATTCCATTTACTATATAGCTTTATCTTATTTTAAAAAGGGGGCTTTACCTCTTTTTTTAAATTTGAGTGCAATATTTCGTTTGACAAGATTCTAAAAAACATATATAATTTAGTAAAGGGTGGTGATTGTAATGCTTGTTTCATTTAAAATTAGTAATTTTCTTTCGTTTAATAAGATGCAATCTTTTTCCATGGTTCCAAGTTTGGATAATGAGTTAAGTGAACACATTATTAAATTAGGTAGTGTTAAGCTGCTTAAAATGGGGATTATTTTAGGAGCCAATTCAAGCGGGAAAAGCAACCTTTTAAAAGCAATAGCTATCGGAAGAGAATTAATTAACGGAACATCACCACTTAAATATAGGAATTTTTTCTGTAAGATTGAAAGCGAAAATAAAAATCGTGAAACATTATTTGAATTTACCTTTTATATAAATAAAAAATTTTATACTTATGGATATACTTTGAATTTATATAGTGGTAAGTTTTTAACTGAATATTTATATGATCATGATTTGCAAACAGATCGTGAAGTAATCTTGTTTGAAAGAAGTACAACTGAAAATAATTTAGAACCACTTTTTGTGCATCACTTAGATTTATCGATAAATAAGCGCAAAAGTTTTAATAAATACTTGAAAGATTTTTCAAACTCAAGTGATACTTTACTTATAACAAAGATAAATCATGCAAATGATATAGATATAAGCGATTTTAAAAATGTTTATGAATTTTTTAAAGAAAAAATAAATCCTAACTTCCAAACTCAAGATCTTAAAATAAGTAATCTAGATTTGATAAAGCAAAAAAATGATGTTATTGAGCTATTAAAAGCTTTTGATACTGGGATAAATGATTTAGAATTTGAGGAAGTTGATTTAAACTTAATTGAAAAAATTCACCCAGATGAGATTGGAAGTTTAATTGAATATATTGAAAAGAATAAACAAAAGGATAGTTTTAGTAATTCTATTAAAATTAATGATTCGCTTTATCAAGTTTCATATTCTGATGGTATTTTAAAAATATTTAAAGTAATGCTAATTCATATGTTTGCAGAACTAGCATTTGAGTTTTTTGAAGAATCAGATGGAGTAAAGCGATTATTCGATTTGTTTTCAGTAATACTTGCGCCAACAAAAGATACTGTTTATCTTTTTGATGAATTAAACAGGTGCATCCATCCATTATTAATAATCAAGTTCATTGAAACATTTAATAAAAAATTAAGTAAATATCCAATCCAACTAATCTTTACTACTCATGAAGCAAATATCTTAAAAGAAGGATTGATTAGAAGGGATGAAGTATGGTTTGTAGAAAAGGAGAAAAATAATTCTTCTAAAATATATTCGCTAGATATATTCAAACTTACAAACAAAAAAATTGTTGATTCCTACTTAGCTGGAAACTTTGGCGCTGTGCCAATCTTACCAAAGGATTGATTTCTTATGGCAATAAGAGAGCGAGTATCCCTTTATAAAAGATATCCAGATGATAGACTATTAAGTAGGGATGTGTTTAAGACTTATTATTTAATAATGGAAGGTACTAATACTGAACCGATCTATTTTAAATTATTAGAAAGGAAACTAAACGAATTAAAAATTCACAATAACATAAAGTTAATATACTTAGAAAGAACATTAAGGGATAGAGGAAGTAATACACCGTCACAACTACTAAATTTTCTTCTAGAATATAAAGATGATATAAAAGATGACAATGCTGTATTTTGGGTTGTATTTGACAGGGATTCTTATAAAAGCCATATTAGTCCTAGTGAGAAGTATTTGGAATTCATTGAATTTGCAAAAAGCAAAAATGTAAGTATGTTAGTTACTAGCCCTTGTTTTGAAATTTGGTTAATGCTTCATAGGCGTAATGCTTATCGAGATCTTATTAAACCAAACGAAAAAGCCATCTTTCAAAACAAACGAGTTTCTCCGGGGTATACATATACCTCGCGTCTAATTAAGAATAATTTTGGATTTAATCCAAAAACTACTATTCCAAGGAGTTTATTAGACAATCTCGATTATGCATTAGAAGAAGCTAGATACCTTACAAAATCACTAGAGGAAATGGCAAAAAAAATAGGTGAAAATATAAGCGATTTTATTCGCAAATTATTAGAAGACCCAAGAACTTAGAAATAAGAGGACAAATTTTTATTTTAACGAGGTGTAATATGAATAAATCAATAAGAGTATTGAAACTTCCAATAAATATTATCAATCAAGTTGAATCCCAAGAAATTTATCATATAGATGAGTTGATAATGAATTTTTCTGACCTAAGATTGGCAGAAGAAGATATAGAAGAAGTTCGGAGATCTTTAGGTGAATACAAAAAAGCTCAATTACATCATGAGCTTGAAGGATACAAAGAATCTAAAAAATATGATTTTCTAAATTCAAAATATAAATTAGAAAACTTAAATTTATCACTGCGATCAATGAATGCATTAAATAATAGTGGAATTAAAACAATTTCCAAATTATTCCACATCATTGAACAAATGGAAATATATGATGTAGAAAATTTAGGAACAAAAAGCATCATTCAAGTTATGGAAAGTGCATTACAGATAGTAGAAAAGGAAAATTTGTATGATGTAATTCCAATCTATAGCGCAAATAACATAATTGATGATGTTGCAATTGAAAAAATGAACTTTACTCAAGGGGCGATAGCATCATTAACAAGGTTAGGTTTACTAACACTTAGAGATATACGTAAAGCTTATCTAACCGGAGAGTTAAGTAATATGTTTAATTATAAGACATTAAATGTAGTTATTAAGAAGGTTCAAAAGTATTATAACTTAAAACCTGATCCTGATTTTTATTTCTTTAAACTATATTTGATTGAAGAAAAATTAGGCTCAATTACTTACAAAGAATTAATACAATATATTAAAGATAATAATCTAGATACAACTTTAAAAGAAGTTTTAGAAAAACTTGAAAATCGAGTAGATATAATTATAGAAAATGAAAGAATAAGACTTCCATTTTTCTTAGAAAAACTAAAAGCAGTTAAACTAAAGAAAGAAAGTGAAGAAATTCTTCTTGATAGATTTAGTGGTAATACCCTACAAAGCGTTGCTGATCGTTTTAATAAAACTAGAGAGCGTATTAGACAAATAGTTCGCGATCGCATGGCTCAAATAAGAATGTTTTATGAAGAAGCATTTGTGAAGGAATATAATAAGTATGTATGGCATCCACAAGTCTTTATGAAACTCTTTGATTTAGATGAGTTAGCATTTAATGTTGTAAAATATTTAGGAAATAAATATTCCTTCCAAGAAGAATTTGAATTTCCTGAAGACTATATTTTAGAACTAATGAAGTCTAAAAAAAATGCAACATTTGATCTAGAAAAGTTTAAAGCTGAATTACCAGAAGTCTTTCCACCTAGGATTGAAATCTATGGTAAAATTCTAGATAAAATGACTAAACGCGAATTCTTAGAATATGTTATTGAAAACTTTGTACCTAATGAAGGTTTACATAAAAAAGAGATTATCAAAATAGCAAATAAAGTTTCAAAAGAAAATAAGTTAGAATTTTACTATGATAAATATATAGATATTGTTACTAATACAATTCAAGGTTTACAAAATGTAAGATACTATGATTATAGCAGGATTGACGATGTTGCTTTAGAAAGTTTAAAACAAATCTTATTTGAAGTAGATTCCGTATATTCATGTACATACTTTTATTTAAAACATCCAGAGTTAATGCAAAAGTATGATATTCGTGATGGGTATGAACTGCATTTTATCTTAAGAAGATATTTCTCTGAAGATGAAGAAATCCTGAAAATCGTTGATTTCAATCGTCAACCTATGATTGCAAAGAAAGGTTTAACTTT
>DUVT01000032.1 GCA_012840905.1 Acholeplasmataceae bacterium | reverse complement strand
TTCTTTACTGCAAGTATTATTACAATATTACTTGTTGCATTAATTATTAATGTCTTTTGTAAAGTTTTACCGAAACAAAAAGCAAGAATTAATCCAGAAAAGATTGCTCTTGAAAATGCAAACATTATTTATTTTCTTGATAAACTATTAGTTCCATTTACGTTTATTCTTCTAAGATTAAGAAGAAGGGTATTAAGTGATCAAGAAGCATCAACTCCAAAAGTTACCGAAGAAGAATTAGAATCAATTATTGATACTATGGAAACTGAAGGTGTATTTGATGAAGAGGATGCAGAATTAATTCAAAGTGCAATCGGATTAAATGAAAGAACCGTCTACGATATTATGACTCCTCGAGTTGATGTTGTTGCAATTGAAGAAAGCATGGATGTTGAATCTATCAAAGAAAGCTTCTTTGAACATCAATTCTCAAGAGTTCCTGTATATAAAGAAGATAAAGATAATATTGTTGGTATCTTAAGTGAAAAAGATTTCTTTACAGCATTAATTAAAAATGAAGAAATTGATTTGAAAAAGTTAGTCTCAAAACCAATATTCGTTTCTGAATCTACAAAAGTAAATGATTTAATTAAAGAGTTTCAAAAATTAAAAAAACATTTTGCAATCGTTGTAGATGAATATGGTGGAACTAGTGGAATTGTTACAATGGAAGATGCCCTAGAAGAATTAGTTGGGGAAATTTATGATGAATACGATGAAGAAGAACTAGATGATTTAGTAGTATTAGAAGATAATCGTTATTTAGTTTCTCCAGATATGGAAATCGAAGATTTATTTGACTACTTAAATCTATCTGAAAAACCTGATACTCAATACAATACAATTGGAGGTTTCGTTTATAGCCTTATTGGTGGAATTCCAAAAGAAGGTATGATAGCTAACTACCAAGTTGAAAGTATAGTGGATGAGGAAGAAGTTACATACAATCTTGAATTTACAATTAAGGTTGTTGTGAATAAACGAATTCGTTCTTTAGAGTTAAAGGTTGATCTTATTGATATAGATAGTCATAATAATAAAGATAAAGATACTTATGAATAATAACTGTGCAACGTAATTGTTGCACAGTTTTTGATATATTAACTAATTTTCAATTTTTTTCGAACTTTTCCTACATACATCTTGATTTATTTACAAACATCAACATTATTTGATATAAGAAAAATAAATAAAATAAAAATAAATTGGAAACTCTTTACAGAGCCAATTTAAATCTATTATAATAGACTTGTCTTAATATAAGACGGTTCATAAAAAACCCTCTTTCTTTTGTGAACTCCCTTAATTCCCAATTCCTATTGAAAAGGTAGAGAAGTGATTCTCTATCTTTTTTTTGCAATATCTAGATAAATAGGGTATAATTGTCTACAATAATAAAAAAAACATTTACATTTGACTTAAAAAGTAGTAAAATATATATGTTGCGAAAAGATTAAGTAATTTATAAAAAAAATTAGAAATTTTAGTGATTTAATTGTTATAATAATGGATAATCACATAGTAATAGTAATTAAGGAGTGAAATTTAAATGAATAGTTCTCAAGTGTTAAAAAGAACAATTCCAGTATTGATTGTAATCTTACTGGTTGTAGGGATTGCTGTTATAGCATCAGTATTAAATAGAGATAAACTTGTTCCTTCAATCACTGATGAAGAAGGAGTATATCTAACTATAAATGAAGATGGAAGATCATACAGCATTACTAAAAAATTTGTATATGATGAATTAAAAAATAATGTAGGTTTAAGCACATTATTAACTGAATTAGATAAAAGATTATTAAAGAGTGAAACTAAAGATAATTCAAACTATTTTGATTTTGTAACTGAAGAAGAAATCGATGAAGCAATCGATGAAGCAGCTTTAGGCGATAAAGAAGATTTAACTGAAGAAGAAAAAGAAGAATTAAGAGAAGAATATTATCGCACACTTTATGTATCTAGTGGACTAAGAACTGTTGATGAAGTTAGAGATTTCCACAGATTACAAATCGCAAGAAGAGCTTATGCAACTGATCAATTACATACAGAAATAGAATTAGTTGATAAAGCAGCTGAAGAAGACCCAGATTTAGATCCTTTCTTTACTGAAGAAATGTATGAAAATAGATACAAGACAGATTATCTAAATTCTTACTGGGCAATTATTATTCCATTTGAGTCAAAACAAGAAGCTACTTATGCTTTAGAACAAGTTGGCTTAATGGTTGATGAAGATAGTAAGAGTGGAAACTTTGCAAACTTAGTGAAAATTCCAGAAGATGATGAAGAAGAAGTTGAAACTACTCCTACTGATATTGCACTTGCATTCATAGAAATGTATAATACTTTCTATTCTAGATTTGTAGCTGATTATCCAAATAATACAAAAACATTAATAGAAGGCGTTCATTATGAAATTGACGAGGAAGGGAAATTAACTTTCAACACAACACTACAGGAAGATGAAAGTTTAAATAGACTATTCCACCGTAATGAAGATGTAAAAAATATTAACGCGCAAGTAGAAAACTTCCTAAAAGGTATGTTAACTTATTCAGTATCTACTACATCAAATAAGTGGTATACTGCAGAACCGCGTTCATATGATAATAAATTATATGTATACATGTTAAAGATTAACTCAGTTGCTCCGCCAGCATTATCTTCTGTAAGAGATGAAATTTTTGAAAAATTATTTGAAGAAGAGCTATCGGATCAATATATTAATAAGAAGATGATTGAACTTCGTGAAAAACACGGCTTAGAAATCTTTGACCCTGAACTTGAAAAAACATATATTGATTATGTTGAAGGTTTCGATTTAACTTTCACAACTACTAAAGGCGAAGATGAAAAAGTAATTGCAAAAGTGCGTGAGTTTGAAATTACTGCAGATGAATTATTTGCATTAATGGACAAGTACTATGGTTTAAGTGTTGTTGCAAGCGAAGTTAACTATTTAAGATTTTTAAATTCACAAGAATTAAATAATATTTATGATTACTATACACCAAACTTAAAAGTAAGTGAAAGAATTCTTGATAAAGATAAATGGGAAGAAATAAGACAAGCAACAGTAACTGAAAAACATCGTTTCATTGCTGGTCAAGTTCCTAATTATCCACCAACATATGGTTGGAAAAACTTCTTAAGAGATTACTATGGTGTAGAAACAGTTGAAGAATTAATGTTCACACTTTTATATACTAAGTTAAGAAGTGATTATGCTTCCAACTTATTAGTAGTAAAAGATTTAACTGAAGATAGCGAAGTATGGCAAGATATAGTTGAATTAATGCAAAAACAAGTTGATGAATACTTCTCAGTAACTGGTCTTCAAGTAATGATTACAGTTAAAGATGAAGAAGGAAATCTTGTTCCTCAAGAAAACTGGACAGATTTACAAAAAGATAGTGCTGAAGAATTATACGAAGAAATATGGAACTATATCGAAACTGAAACTGGAGATTATGATACTAAACTAAATAAACTTGTTAATAGTTTCAAGGATGCTCCTAGATTACTAGCAAGCTTAGACCAAACAGTTGCAGCACAACCTGAATTAGAAGATAATCCATATGTACTAGAAGAAGAAGGGTTATATAGAATTGAAGTATCTAGATATAAGACTCTTGGTCTAAATGTTGAGTATCAAAGAATTAGTTCATTAACTAATACAACTACTCCAACAGATACATTGCCAGAAAAACTTAAGGAAATTGCAAAAGAAATCTATGATTCATTACCTGCAGGATCTACTGAAGAAGTTCGTTATGGCTACAGTATCGGTACAGGTGTAACTGAATACTTAATTAGCGAAAAAGGATATCATGTATATATCAACTCATCTACAGTAGAACCAGCAACATGGAGCTACAAAGATGATGAAGAAAAACATGTATTACCTACACTTGATATGGTTAGAACTCTTGCAATTGATAACGCTAGCGATAAATTAATCGATAAAGATGGCGAAAAGACTGATATTGACTTTACTCAAGCAATGAAATCTGCTGTATCAAAATATTTCAATCCAGTAAGAGATGAAATCACAGGTAACGAAAATGTTTTAATCCAGTTATACAAAGAAATGCAGACAATGGATTTGGACTTCAAACTTCAAAACTATTCTGAAGAAGAATTTAATAATTTCTTAGATAAAGTAATTGAAATCTATGAGGAAAACCTAACATACATTAGTGTGGAAGAATAAGCATAAAGACCTTGCCCTCAAGGTCTTTATTTTAAAGAGAGTGATTCGCTCTTTTTCCTTGAAAAAGTTAATTTTGCTGTGTATAATTAAAAGGGAATAGAGGAATTATAGGAATGAAATTTTGTACAATCGCAAGTGGCTCGAAAGGAAATATGTTATATATCGAAACAGAAAACGCAAAAGTTTTACTAGATATTGGAATTTCCCTTCGTGAAGCTACTAAAAGAGTCGAAGATAAAGATATTAATTTTAATGATATTGATGCAATAATCATCTCACATGAACACTCAGATCATGTAAGGTTCTTACCTACTTTTGTAAAACGAACTAACGCAATTGTTTATATAAATGAAGCATCATTTAATAACATTAGTTATTCAATCAAAAGTAAACTTGATAATATAAATGTAAAGTTTATTGAAGAAAATAAAAAATATAAAATTAAAGACCTAGAAATTTACACACTAAAACTATCACATGATAGTATAAATAACTTTGGTTTTATATTTGTAGAAGGAAATAGTAGGTTAGCATATTTTACTGATACGGGCTTTTTACCGCTAAAATATGTGGAAATAATTAAAGATGTTGATGCGTTAATTATTGAGTGTAATCATGATATTACGATGCTTATGGAAAGCAGTAGACCTGCTGATTTAAAGCAAAGAATCTTATCCCAAAATGGGCATATGTCAAATCAAATCTGTTTACAAATATTACTTTCAGTTTTAAATGAGCGACATAAAATTGTTTTACTTGCTCACTTAAGTGAAGATTGTAATAGTTATGACTTAGTCGAAAGAGATGTTATTGCAGAAGCAAAGAAAATATGTAATACACCAATAGAAATTGCAATGCAATATGAAGCTTCGAAAATATATGAAATTTAGATATTCTAAAAAGGAGTAAATATGAAAAGAATATTATTACTAGTAGTACTGTTTGCAAGTTTATTAGTTTTAAGTGCATGTGGTTCAACTAGAAATCCAATGATTAGTGATCCGGATGGAGTGTACTTAACTGCAAAAGAAGGTGCAAATACTTACAACGTTACTAGAAGAAGAGTTTACGACTTATTAAAAGATCAAGTTGGTTACTCAATGTTAAAGGATGTAATTGATACAGACTTATTAAAAAACACAAAAAATAATGATGGTAAAAGTTATTGGGATTTAGTAACTCAAGCTGAAATTGATGAAAAGCTAGATGCTGATATTTTCCCTAATGGAACTGAAGAATTAACTGAAAGTGAAATTGCAGAACAAAGACAAGCATACTATGATAAATTATTTGAAGAGTATGGTTTAATGACAGAGGCTGAAATTAAAAACCATTATCAATTAAACATTGCAAAAGAGAAATATGCATTAGATCAATTGTTGGCTCAACTTGGAGAAAAAGACTTTACTGAAACTGAATTAAAAAATTATTTCAATAATAACTTCAAAGATGAATATTATGCAATTGTTGTATCTTTTGATAGTGAAAGAATGTTGAAAAATACTTTATCACAATTAGGGTATAAATTTAATGAAGATAACGTTCTTGCACATAGTGATGGTACTGCATTAACTAAAAATGAAGTTGTAAAATTATTTATTGATTTATATAACATTGTAAATATTTCAAAAGTAGAAGATTATCCAACACAAACATTATTATTACAAGAAGGTACTCATTACAATCTTGCTAATGGAAACATCGTATTTGATTTAGAAGAAGTAGATATGCTTCATTATACAAATAGACAAATCACTTCTTACGAAAGTGGAATCGAAAAAGCATTGAATACAATGGATAACTACGATGAAGGTGATAACTTCTATACAAAGACACCAAGAATTTTCCGTAATGGTGCTAGATATTCAATGTTCTTAAAGATTGATCATATCAAATATGATTTTAATGAAAAAGAAGAAGAAGTAAGAGAAGCTCTTACAAAACAAAGATTAACAAGTCCATTCATTAACACTGAAATTGGTAAGTTAAGAATTGCTAATAACTTAGTTGTATATGATCGTGATATTAATCTTAGTTTTGAAGAAGAAGCATCAACGTTTGGATATAGCTATAAAAATAAAGCAACTCATAAAGTTTTAGTTGCAAAAACTGATGTAAAAGAATATACAGCTGATGATTTATTTAAAATAATGAATCGCAACTATGGAATTAGTTCTGCAATCTCTGAACTAGAGTTTAATAGATTTGTTGATAATTTAGATTTAAACTATATTTATGATTTCAAGAAAAAAGAAATTCTAGATGCAAGTAGATGGCAAATTATTACTCAATCAATTAAAGATGAAAAAGCAAATTTCAAAAACAACTTATATGAAGAAGAAGGCTACCCAGCATCAATGGGGTGGGATAAATTCATTAAAGCTGTTTATGGCGCAAATAATGAAACTGAACTTGAGAAATTCTTCGTATTCCAAGATATAAGAGATCGCTTCTCTAAATCACTTGGTGCATTAGAAGGTCTAGATGAAAACAGCGATTTATGGAAATTCTATCTTGCACAAATGCAAAAGATGGTTGATGAATACTTTAGAGTGACTGGTGTTCATTTACTAATTACTGTATATGATAATAACAACAATCCAGTTGATCCAGAAAATTGGACTGAAATTCAAAAACAATATGCAGAAGAATTCTATAACCAAGTAATGGATTTCATTAATGATGAAAACTTCACTGAAACACCAGAAAAGAAAATTCAAAATATTCAAAATGCATTTAACCGTGCTCCATTATTCGTACCAGGTCTTCCACAAGACACAGCTAGCCAACCTGAAATTGATGGTGTAAGCTATGTATATAATGGAATTGAGGTATCTAAATTTAAATCAGCAGGCCTATCTGCAACATTCCAAGATTTAGGTACATTCACAAATGGTACAATGGTTCAAGAATTTAATGATGCAGCTAAGAGTATTTGGGAAGCTGATAGTGATTCAAAAGAAACTGTAGTTTATGGTAATACAAAAGATGAACAAGGTAATTATGAATACTTAGTAACTGAATTCGGATATCACATTTATGTGAATACAAAAACTCATCCAATTGAAGAATACTCATCAGGTAAAGTATTACCTACGCATGAAGATGCTGTTGAGTTTATTAAAGATAATAATTCTACAAACTTAACAACAAAATTAAAGACAGCATTAAACAAATACTTCAAGCCAATTCATACAGAACTTACATCTACAAATAATCTTCAATTAGTATCATATAGAGCAATTCGTGGTTTAGAAATTGAACTACATCATGAAGATTATACAATTGCTGATTTTAATAAATTCTTAGATTTAACTATTAAAGCAAAAGAAGATAGTTTAAAATATAAGTAAAAAATAAGGCATTCAAAACTTAGATTTTGAATGCCCTTTATTTTTTTAAAAATTCTTTTATTTTTTCATATGTTTCATCACTTATTATATGTTCAATTAAACAACAATCTCGTTCAGCATTTTCTTCACTTACACCAAGAGCTAATAAAAACTTTTTTATTGCTTGGTGTTTTTCATAAATTTCTTTTGCGATTTTTCTACCCTTTGTGGTTAGTTTGATTTCACTATAACTTTCCTTTTCTATAAGCCCGTTTTCTTTTAAAATGTTCATTGCTTTATTGACGCCTGGTTTTGAAACCCCAAGTAGTTTTGCTACCTCAACCGATAAAACTTTATCATGTTTTTCTTCTATAATGAGAATTGCTTCAAGATAGTCTTCATTTGCTTTAGTAAGGTTAATCATTTATCTATTTCTCTCCTTTACTCTACTTCATTATAGCACTATTTAGAGATAATTTCTAGTGTGGAAATGTAAATGTTTGCAAACCAAATTATTCAAGTTAACATAGGTTAACTTTTCATTGACTATTACCTAGTGTTTTGATAAAATAATTAATATGAGGAGATAGATAAAATGAATGAGTTTCAAGATAGGCTTTTATATCTTAGCGACTTGAATGTTGGAATGAAAGCAAGGATCAAGAAAATAGATACTCCTAATCCCATATTAAAAAGAAGATTACTTGAAATGGGAATAACTAGAGGAACTGAGGTAGAAATTAAAAAAGTGTCTCCATTAGGTGACCCAGTAGATATATTAATTCGTGGTTATGAATTATGTTTAAGAAAAGAAGATCTTAAAATGATAGGGGTTGAAGTTATCCAATGAAGATTGCCTTAATCGGAAATCAAAATTGTGGAAAAACCACCCTTTTTAATTTGCTTACAGGTTCCAATCAAAAAGTCGGTAATTGGCCTGGTGTAACGATTGAAAGAAAAATTGGTTATATTAAAGATACTAATTATGAATTAATCGATTTACCTGGTGTCTATAGTTTAAGTCCTTATTCAAATGAAGAGAAAATATCTCGAGAACAAATTCTTGAGTCTAATATAGATGTTATTATAAATATAGTTGATGTTACATCAATAGAGCGCAGCCTTTATCTTACCACCCAACTACTAGAACTAGATACAAAAGTAATAGTGGTATTAAATATGTGTGATATGTTAGATAAGAAACGAATTAGCATCAATGAGAAAAAACTAAGTTCAATGCTTGGTTGTCCAGTGGTTAAAATATCTGCGCTTAAACGAATTGGAATTGAAAAGCTTATAAAGCAAATTGAATTAAATGATACAACTAAAAAAATTCATATTTATTCAGACTTTTTAGAAGCAAAAATTACTAAAGTTAGTAATGAATTAAATATTAATCATAAAAGATTTATAAGTATTAAATTACTCGAAAATGATTTTCCTGATTTTAATTTTAATCAATTAGATTTAGCTAGTGATATCAAAGATATTGAAGAATATTATGGAATGGAAGTAATGGAAGTAATTGCTTCAGAGCGTTATGATTTTATAGAAAATGTAAGAGATGCCTGTTTTGAAAATCAAGCTTTTAGTGAAACATTTACAGATAAACTTGATCGTATTTTCTTAAATCGCATTTTTGCAATCCCCATATTTGTCATAATAATGTTTTTAGTATACTTTTTATCAGTAGGGGTTGTAGGTTCATTTACAGTTGATTTAGTTGAAAGTGGAATTGAAAGTGTAAGTGAATTTTTAACCATAAATCTGCAAAATTTAGGTGCATCTGCTTGGTCAACCAGTATAGTTGTAGATGGAATACTTGCAGGAGTTGGGGCAGTCTTAAGCTTTGTTCCTCAACTAATAATCCTATTTATTTTAATTAGTGTATTAGAATCTAGTGGCTATATGGCAAGGATTTCATTTATTCTTGATAATTTATTTAAACGTTTAGGACTAAGTGGAAAAAGTTTAATACCATTTATTATTGGGACTGGTTGTAGTGTTCCTGGTGTAATGGCAACAAGGACAATTGAAAATGAATCCGAAAGAAAGATGACAATCCTACTTACACCTTTTATACCTTGTAGTGCGAAACTTCCTGTTATTGCTTTGTTTTCTGGATTTTTCTTTAGAAATCATGCAGGAATAGTAAGTGCATCACTATATTTCTTTAGTATTATAGTTATAATAATTAGTGCAATCATCTTAAGAAAATTTGTCTTTAAAGGTGAGAGCTCTACATACATTCTTGAATTACCAGAATACAGAATCCCGAGTTTACGTTATACTTATCGAGATGTAAGTGATCGAACAATTGCTTTTGTTCGTAAAGCTGGAAGCATTATTCTTTTAAGTTCGATTATTATTTGGTTCTTATCATCATTCTCGATTAATTTTAAATATGGTGTGGATATTAATGAATCAATCTTATCATATATAGGTAGAGCAGTCTCATGGCTATTCTATCCGATGTTAGGAGAACTTAGTTGGGGTGCTAGTGTATCGGCAATTCAAGGCATAATCGCAAAAGAACAAGTTGTATCATCAATGGTTATCATTTCTGGTTTAAGCGATGGCTCTACAAACTTACTATTTAATCCAAATGGTATTTTTGATTTCTTTACACCAGCAAGTGCATATGCATTTATGGTCTTTAACCTATTTAGTGCACCATGTCTTGGAACAATCGGTGCTATGAAAAAAGAATATAGTAGTGGTAAACTAGCATTAAAAGCAATATTATTCCAAACAGGTCTTGCATGGCTACTTGGGGTAATAGTGTATTGGGTAGGTAATTTATTA
>DUVT01000031.1 GCA_012840905.1 Acholeplasmataceae bacterium | reverse complement strand
TTTTTAAAACAATTAAACCTTCACTTATAAGTATTTTTTCAAAACTTTTAACCTCAAAAATTGGGATAAAATTCTTATCAATAATTAAATTAGTCTGTATGTCGAAATAATATTTTTTTAGTTTGAACAAATTGTGGAAACCATAAATATCTAACTCAGTTATAATTTTTCCATTTTCATCTAAAATCGCTCTAATTGCTCTTGAATCAATGTTCTTTTCTTTAATATATTTTATTTCCCCAAGAGAATACTTATAGATACCTTTTTCATCTTTAATTGGTAACATTGAATCAAATACATAATCAAGATTTAACTTTTTTTCTTTACCAGTTAATATATCTACCTGCGTTGTTACAAGCTTATACTTATTACCATTTGAAATGTAAGTATAATCTTTTACTTCCTTATCAACTTCATAGTAATTTTGAAAAACTATTTTTCCGTTGGCAAGATATCCATTATCTGAATCATCGATATGGAGTCTATTTACGAAGTTATCATCTTCATCATAAATATATAGACTTCCATTAAATTCATGAGCATAATAACCATCTAAACCAAATGATTTCAACTCACTTTTAGTTATATTTGTAGTAATTGGAATAGTAGGATCGATTTCTGTTCTGATTCCAGTAAAATAATCGATTTTATTTGTATTTATTACTGTTTCCATACCTGGTTCACGAGAATATATTTTTTCTGTAAAATACGCGTTAACTCTATCACCCATTAAATCTACATCATAACCAAACGATGTTTCTACACTGAAAGATAGATAATTTCCTTTTTTTAAAACAAGATTTCCTAGAATATCATAAAGTTCAATCTCTGAATCAAGATACTCTACAACAACATAATGTCCATATGTAGTTGGATAAAAATGAATATCATCTACTTTCTTAAAAGGGAAAAATAATTTTCCCGTTATAAGTGACCAAACACTCGACTCTCCGTCATCATTTTGAACTAGCAATACTCCCTGATATGCATAAGTACTATTTATAACAGGATAGTTTGGTAGTTCTGATACAATAATTTCTCTTTTTGGTTCAACATATTCTAATTGATTAATATTTTCATCAATCATTTTTTCCGTTAAAGCAAAATTAGATCCACCCAAACCATTACAGCTTGTTAATATAATTGTAACAAAAAAAGTTAACAATATAGCAAAAATTCTTCTTTTCATATTCTTCCTTCCTTTTTATAATTAAATTATAACACATGTTACTAAATTATAAAATGTAAATTTAATTAACTAACAGTAATGACTATATATAGTGCTAGTTAATACTTATTTATTGTGTTTTAAATCAAAAAGACTAAATTAGCTTTCTTTGGCTGACATCAACTAAAACAAATGTAATAGAATCTTGATCAATAAATTTGATTAACTTATATTCACCATAAATATTAGAAATTGATTTCGGGCTATTTAGATTATTAACTATGTGATTAATTGTATATTTATTATTTAAATTAAAATCTAAAACTTGCCAATTATTTTATTACTAGCTACATCAAAATATTCGTTATAAATTAATCCATTTGTTATAAGTTCAGTACTTGAACCTTCCTCACCTATTAATTCTTTATTCCCTTCTTTGTCTATAACATATGATTTTGTTGCTGATTCTTTTGCAAATAGT
>DUVT01000030.1 GCA_012840905.1 Acholeplasmataceae bacterium | reverse complement strand
GCTAATTTATCTACATTCTTCTTTTGTTTTTTGCGGCTAATGTCAGCTTTGATCATTACTTTTTCGGCTATTCTTGATGTTAAGCGTTCATCAATCATTGTAACTTTCATCGCTAATTTATCTTCTATCATTTTTTTAAATTCTAAACAATAATTTGCTTGAATTCCTATGTCGCCACTCATGTGTTTGGGTAGTCCCAAAACAATTTCATCAATTGAGTACTCTTTTACAGCATTTTCTACAGCCTCCAAAGCACTCTCTAAATCATTTTCCTTAAATCTAACTGTACCAATAGGATTAGCAATTACACCTAAATAGTCACTAACTGCCATACCTAATGTTTTAGACCCAAGGTCTAAACCCAATACTCTCATATTATACTCTCAATCATTAATTTTGCCTTAGCTAATGCTTCATCAACTTTAGTTGCATCCTTACCACCAGCTTGAGCAAAATCACCTCTACCGCCGCCATTACCGCCTGTTACCATTGCTGCTTCTTTTACAAGCTTACCTGCATGTAGTGAGTCAATCTTGTTTTTACATACAAACACAATATTTTTATCAGTTACATTTGCAAGTAATACAATGGAATTATCTAACTTATCGCTTAAGCGATCGACTAAATCTTTTAAGATATCTGTTTCTAAATTATTAGTCTTACTTATTAAAACATTATAATTATTAATTGTCAAGTTATTTTCTAAATAATCATCAAGGGAAATTTGTGTTGCTTCTTTTTTCAATTTATTAAACAATTTATCTAATTCTTTTACATTTTCTCTTAACTCATTTAGTTCATTTCTGCGGTTTATAATTGACTCATAACTTAAAGTAAGCTCACTTAATTTAAATTCTTTTGCTTCTAGTTTTAAATTTAATTCAGCTGCTTCTTTTAAAATGTTTGCTTGTTTATTTAGTAAATCATTGATTTCACTGTGGATATTTGTTAAGACTTTTTCTAAATACGGTTTGATATTATTTGCAGTTGAAGCTTCAATTCTAAAAATACCAGAACCTTTACTTTCTAGTGATGTAATTGCAAACTTTTCGATCTCTTTTGTATTTTTTACATGGCAGCCACCACATAACTCTTTTGAGAAATCTGTATCAACTACACGAACAACCTCACCATATTTTTCACCAAAGACAGCTTGAACATTCATTTTTCTTGCTTCTTCAAGTGGATGATAACTAATTTTAACATCAACAGCTTTATTTATTTCAGAATTTACTAATTCTTCAATTTTTAAGATTTCTTCATTTGTTGGTTGACTATAGTTATTAAAGTCAAACCTTAAACCTTCACTACCTACGTAAGAACCGTGTTGTTGCACGTGTGGGCCTAAAACAACTCGTAAAGATTCATTTAATAGATGAGTTACAGTATGATTTTTAATTACTTGATTACGAAAATCTTCATCAATTGCAAGTTCTACTTCGCTTCCAAGTGTAATTGTAAAATTACCTAAATCTACAAGTGATGCGTTTTGTTCATTTGGAAGTTTAATAGTATCAAGAACATTAAACTCATTTCCACTAAACTTAACTACACCTTTATCGCCTACTTGCCCACCACTTTCGCCATAAAAGGGTGTTTTGTCAGTCATAACAGATATTTCTTCTCCTTGAACTGCTTTTTCTAATAGTTCATTCTCTTTTGTTATGGCAGTTATCATAGCATCTATAATATCAGTCGTTTCATATCCTTCAAAATGGCTTGATAAACTAGCATCTAACTGATGAAACACCGTCGTTTCTGAGCCCATAAAGGAACTACCGGCCCTTGCTTTTCGCGCGCGATCTCTTTGATGATCCATTTCTCTTTTAAAACCTTCTTCATCTACTGTAAAGTCACTTTCTTCTAGTATTTCTTTTGT
>DUVT01000006.1 GCA_012840905.1 Acholeplasmataceae bacterium | reverse complement strand
GATAGTTTTATTTCAAACTTTGAAAAACAATTTCCATTTAGTTTAGAGAATTTCTTAACATATGCGAGACCGCAAAATCCAGAGTTTGTTTTAGATTTAAATAAATTTAACTTGAATCGTAACTATCCAGATTATTTATATGAAAATTTATTTGGAGAAGATGGTTTAGTATATTATTCAAAAAAATATAATCGTAATCAACGCTATGCATTAAGACAAGCACTAGAAGAACAATCATTTGTAATTACTGGTAGATTAGGTACAGGAAAAACTACTGTCTTACGTGATATTGCTATTAATGCAATTTTGGATGATAAGAAAGTATTATATGTATCAAACCAAAAGGAAACATTAGATTCGGTTTACAATTTCTTTAAGAGTAAAGATATGCATTACTATGTAACTAACTTTGCAAACTCTTTTGCTAGTTTTCATAGTGATGAACAAGTTATTGAATTTGAAAAACAACAAACTCAAGAAATAAATTTAAAACAATTAGAAGCTAATTATGAGTATATCAAAAATTATCAACAAGCAATGTCAGGTAGGATATTAGACCACCGTTTTATTGATGTTGTAAATGAGCTGATTCTACTTGATAGTGAAGAAAAACAAATCCTAGAAATTGATAATTTAGATGATGTTTATAAATTTGAATATTTAGAAATATTAAAAGCAGTAAAAAATATTCAAAATAATTTAGGTGAAATTGAAGACTTTAAAAATTGTGTTTGGAAAGAGATACCTATAATTAATGATATAAAATATCCAAACCAAGTAATCTCATTAATTCATAAAGTATATAGCGGTTTTATTGAACTTGAAAAACATAAAGAGATATTAGAAAAAGAATTTGGTTTTCGTGAAGTTGGAAACTATGCTTATTTAAAAAACATTTTACACAATTTCAGGAATCTGAATATTAATGAGATACCAAAGTCATGGTTAGATCAAAGTAACTATGAAAAAGCTAAAGTTGAGTATCATAAACTAAAAACAATCATCTATACATTACAAGAATTAGAATATGATTTAGATATTAGGTTTGATAATTTAGATGAATTTAATATTCAAGAGGAAATAAAAACACTATACGGCAACTTTTTTACAAACTCCGACCTGGATACAATTAATAAAATAATTGAAGATAGATTAAATATTATTGTAAAAGTAAATAAGGTCTTTGTACAAATTGATATTTTTAATAAAGCCTATGGAAAACTTAAAAAACTATTAAACTATGACTTCCCATTAGATAATAATATTTTAGAAGAAATTAATAAGTTTGGTGAAGTTTTAAATGAAACAAATATAAATCATAAAATGATCAAAACTATAATTGATGGTAAGTTTAAAGAAGTGCAAATGGCAGCATGGAAAACTTTATCTAATTACTTACAGTATAATACTGAATTAGAAAACTTATTTAAAAACTTACCTTTAATTAGTTTTGGTTCATTAGATGAAACAGTTAGAGTATTTGATAATTATTCAAAAGGCCTAAATATCAAACGAGGCGAAAGAAGAATCATTGACAAACTAGTCTTAGAAGATGAAGAAGGCTATAAAGCAATAATTGATGCTGTTGCAAGGTATTATGATCTAAAACTTTTAATTAAAGAAGCAGATGAGAAATTTATCGAACTTTTGGATTATCATCCTGATAAAGTATATATAGATGACTTGCAACGTTTATTTGATTATGTAGAAAGTATAAAGGATTTAAAATTAAAATCTAGAATTATTAAATTCTTGAAGAAGTTTGATAGTTATTCAAAAAATATTTATAAGTTCTTTAATTATTTTTATAAATCACATGAAAGAATTAATTCGCTCTATGATGAACTAATTAGTTATGGTTTTTTAGAAATCAAAACAGAATTTAAAGATAAGTTAAATGATTTAAAACTTATTAATAATTATGTTCAAAAACTATTCAATTCAAGTGATAACTTATATTCATTAAAGAAAATCAACCGAAATGAATATGTAACTGCTGAAGATTATTACTATATATATGAATCAGTAAAACGAATAGCAGATCTAAAACATGATTTAAAACTGAATAATGAATTTTCCTTTTTATTTGGTAACTTCTATCAAAGAGAAAATACGGATTTAAGTAAGTTATCAAAAGTAATCCAAGCTTTTAAATTGTACACTGAATGTTTTAAGACTGAAGATGCAGTTGTGAAAAGTTTGGGTAAGGAAAGGTATTTAGAAATCTCTAATGTTTTAGGCGAATGTACAAGAGTGGTTGATGATTTAAATGAGGTATTTAAACTCTATTTTAAGATCTTTAAAAATTCAGTCTCAAGATTCTATTATTCTGAGTTTAGCGATAATACCAAATATTTAACAACTCTACTCAATAACAAAGAATCATTAATTATTTATTTAAGAATTACAGATAGTTTGCAGGTGCTTGCAAAGCATCAGCTATATAAGTTTATTGAATACATTGTTTATTTAGATGACGCAAGTACACTTACTAGTGATTTTAAATATACATACTTTACAATGATTAAAGATATGTATTTAGAAAAGTATCCATTCTTAGAAAAATACAAAGCCTTTGAAGCTAATTTAAAAATTGCTGTTGACTTAGAAGATGAGATAATTAGAATACTAGAAGAGGCTGCATTTCAAAAAATTAGAAAGAAGAGTGGAACGCGTATTAATGTCTTTGGTGTTAGAAACTTAGATTATAATAACTATATTAGAAGAACAAGCAATATCAAACACTTGTTTCTAACTAATACTCAAGTTTTGAATACTTATTTAAATATTAAAGATTTTGATTTAGTCTTAGTTGATGATGCGCAACTTTTCTCTGCTAATGAATATGCATATGCACTGCAAGGTAAACAAGTTATTGTTGCAGGTGAACTTCAATTGCAAGAAGCTGTTGCGAACAACTTAATTTCTCGAATTAGTTTAAGTAAAAATATTGTCTTTAACCATCGTTATAGTATAATGCCTAAGAGTTTGAAGAACTATACTGTAGGCTTAACAGCTCCTACATATAAAAACTATTACGATAACTTTGGTGTTGAAGTAATTACAAAAGATATATTTATATATATTGCTTCATTATTTAAAGTTAATCCAGATTATAAAATTAATATCTTTACTTCATCACTGACAAAGCAAAGACAAGCATATGATGAAATTGCAAGTTTACTACTTGCATATGAATTTGATGTAAAGAAAATTATTAATATTCTTACAAAACAAATCAATATTACAGACTTAAAGCAAGCATATTTAGTTAATGCAAACTTTAACTTTGTCTATTTAGAAGACTATTACTATATAGATGAAGATTATTTAGTTGTAAATATGGTTGATAATTTGGCGCTTGTAGAAAATAAGTTAGTCATTTATGATAATAATAATTATTTAGAATATCCTAATAAATCAAATTTCTTAATCGAGATTGAAAAAGTAGTAGATAATAAAGCAGTTTTTGAAAAAGAAGAGTTTCCTAAGTTGGTTAGGAATTTAGTTGATATATTTTCAGAACATAAGATTCAATGTTTCGCATCTGAACTTTCTACTTTTACAATCAGAGTAAAATCTAACATATATGGAATTACAATTTATTGGGATTCTACAAAAACTAATTATGATATCTTAAATGAATTTAGAGATGTCCACTCACTACAGGCTAGTAATATGAAAAAGATAATCGTTATTTGGGCTATGGAATTACTAGAGGATTTTGACGGAGTTGTACAAAGAGTATTGAAAGAGGTGTACAATGACTAGAGGTCACAAACGAATATTCAATGATTTTGTTCGGACGGTAAAACAAGACTCACATCGTTATTACTATATAAAAAGTAGTTTGCAAAAAATGAATGAATTAAATATTGATGTGAATACCCAAGTTTATGGGGGGAATACATTACTTCATGTTGCTTTAAAGTTGAATAATTTAAAACTATTTAAATTATTTTTAAAATCTGGAGTAAATCCCAATTTAGCTAATGAAAATGGTGAAGCACCAATTCATCAAGCAGTTTTAAAAAATAAAATAAATTTTATTAAAGCATTAGTTCAAGCAGGTTGCGATATTGATTTAGGAGCTGAACTTGAACAAACCCCCCTTCACCTTGCGGTGATTACCGGTAATTTAGAAATTGTAAAGTATTTAGTCGATAATAATGCTGAAGTATTAGTTCAAGATGAAAATAACAACTACCCAATCGATTATGCCATTGATGAAGGGGATAAAGCGATGATTAAATATTTTCTTTCGATTCAAGAAGTTGATGAATCGAGGATGGAAAGAATTAATGATATAATAAAAAAAGTAGGTGACAATTAATGTTAACTTTTAATGAAATCTTAGAAATGATTCGTAATTATACTAACAATGAAGTAATTGGTTACGTTCGATTGGGAGTCGATTTACTTTTAATTGCTGCAGTATTAGTTGTTGTATTTAAAATAATGCGCACAAGAGCCCACGGTATTAGAGTATTTATTGTAATTTTAGGAGCAATATTCATTTATTTCTTTAGTTATGTATTTCAACTAAAGATGTTCTTAAAAGTGTTTGATTATTTATTTTTCTGGAGTTTAGGAGCTCTATTAATTGTTTATTCTGGTGAAATAAGACATTTCTTAGATTATTTCTTCACCCCAGCAAAAACAAATAATGCTTTTACAAACAAAGAAGAAAAACAAGAAATAATAAATGTTCTAGTTTCAACGGCTGAATACTTATCAAGAAGAAGAATCGGGGCATTAATAACTATTGAAAGAGAAGATAACTTAAACTCATTTATTGAAAAAGCAATTCTTATTAATGGTAATGTATCTCAAGAATTATTAACAACAATCTTCACTCCTGGTACAGCAGCCCATGATGGAGCTGTTATTATAAGAAAAAATAAAATTATGTGTGCAGCAGCATATTTTCCATCTACAGATCGTTATGATGTACCAAAGAGTTTAGGAACAAGACATCGCGCTGCAATTGGAATTAGCGAGAAGACTGATGCACTTACTATAGTAGTAAGTGAAGAAAGTGGTAATTTATCTGTGGCAATTGATGGGATTATTGATTTGAATATTTCCATAGAAAGATTAGAAGAAATGTTGGATCGTTATTTAACTAAT